>CAMBCD010000139.1 GCA_945863085.1 Bordetella parapertussis | reverse complement strand
ATGTCGAGTGTTGCAACGGGTGTGCCGTTGTCGATGCTGAGCATCTTCAACCGGTAAACCGATCGTTTGGATTTTTGAGGAAGCTCCAGTTTTGCAGCTTCTTCATCGGTTGCAGCCCCTTTTTCGAAGGCGAGCAACTCGCGTCCGGGGAGGATTTGCACACCGGCCGCATCATGGATATGGGAAAATTGAAAACGCTGACGAAGGCGTGAATGGCGTGCTACGAATGTTCCCTTGCCCTGCTTGCGCACCAGAATGTTGGCGGAAACCAGATCGCTGATTCCGGCCCGGATGGTGAAAACCGCGACGCCGAAGCGGTCAGCCAGCTGGCTTTCAGTGGGCAGTTGCTCGCCGGGCTTCCACTCACCTTCCGCGAGGCACTGGAGGATGCGGTCTCCCACCTGTTTATACAAAGGGTCGGGGCCGCTGACGTCAAGCTGCGTGGAAGTTTGTTTTCGAATCATCAAGGACAAGGCCGGTCAAATAGGGGCTGATTATAGCCGCCACTTGTAGGCATTTCGTAAGATACGTATGATACGTATGTATCAGGCCTGAAACAGGAGAATTTTATGCAAAGTGTCCAAAGCGCCGACCGGCGGCAATCCGTGTCCTCGCCTCAAATCATTCCGTCGGGCAAAGGCTGCGGCGCCGAAGTCAGGGGTGTTGACCTGGCCGCGCTCGATGCAACGACGGTCGCCACGCTCCAGAAGGCCTTGCGGGAGCATTTGGTGGTGGTTGTCCGCGGCCAGCAAATCACGGATCCGCAGTTGCTGGCATTGGGGCGATCGTTCGGGCCCCTGGAGCCGCCGGGCATGAGCATCATCGGCAAGCCGTACATCGATGAGTATCCCGACATCCTGGTGATTTCCAACCTGATGGCCAATGGGCAACCCCTGGGCAATCTCGGCGCCGGCGAGGCGATCTGGCACACCGACATGTCATATCGCGAGCGGCCCTGCACATACGCCATACTTCACGCGCTCGAAATCCCGCCCGTTGGCGGCAACACCTACTTCGCCAACCAGTACATGGCGTACGAAGCCCTGTCTGATGACCTGAAAGCCAGGCTGGACGGGATGGAACTGATCCATGACGAGACCTACAACAGCGGCGGGCAGTTGCGGAAAGGTTTCAAGGAAATCACCGATCCTAGGGAAGCACCCGGCGCGCATCACAAGATTTTCCGCACCCATCCGATTACCGGCCGCAAGGCACTGTATCTGGGGCGCCGCCGCAATGCCTACATTATCGGAATGCCGCTGGAAGAAAGTGAAAAACTGCTGGACTACCTTTGGGCGCATGCCTCGCGGCCGGAATTTGTCTGGCACAACGAGTGGCAACTCGGTGACACCCTGATTTGGGACAACCGCTGCCTGATCCACCGGCGCGACTCCTTTGATCCCAGCCAGCGACGCATGATGCATCGCGTACAGATCCAGGGCGAAAAGACCCACTGAAGCCCGGCAGTCCTCAACCCGGCAGCGGCATGAACGGCGCATCGATGGCGCCGACCTTCACATAAATCAGCGCGCCTTCCGGACCGGAGCGGGGCGTGTGGCGGCTCCAGCGCGGATTGCGCAGCCAGCTGCCGGCCGGGTAATCGCCGGCTTCATCCCGGAACAAACCTTCGAGCACCAGGATCTCCTCGCCACCGGGGTGCATGTGCTCGTTGAATTGCGTATCCGGCGCCCAGCACACCAGCGCCGTGCTGACGCCGTCGTATTCATGCAGCGGCATCACGCTCAGCCCCGGCACCAGCCCGGGCCGCCACGCGGCGGTTGAAGTCGCAATGCGCACCGGCGTCAGGTCACTCGCCGCGAACTGCCAGAGTTTGACGAACAGCGTGCAGCCTTCCCGCGAGAACGGCGCATGGCGCGTGCCCGGCGGATTGCGCAGATAAGTGCCCGCCGGATAATCACCGCGCTCATCGGAGAACACGCCGTCGAGCACGAGGATCTCCTCGCCGCCGTGATGCACGTGTTCATCAAAGCGTGAACCGGCGGCGTAACGCACGATGCTGGTCGCGCGTGCGACCTCTTCACCGACCCGGTCCAGCATGCGCCGGTCCACGCCGGGCAGGGGTGAGGGTGTCCATGCGGCATCGGCGGCGTGCTGCACGACGCGGGCGGTGAAATCGTTGTTCAGGTTCATCCGGACATTCTAGGCGATACCGCAATGACGGGCGGGGAGGCGCTGCAGGAAATAAATCGACTCCGGCGCCCTATTGGCACGTCTAGGCGCGGGCTTCCGCGTAGCGATGGCCGGCCGGTCCGGCTGCCCCGGTAACTCGTTGATAAACGGCACGGATTCCGTCCACGCGCGCGGCGCGAGGCCGGCCCAGACCCGGTGTACCGGTCAACGAAGTCCATTTTCCAAACTTTCAGTCAATGGCCTGGCTTACGTTGCAGACGAACATGTGAACGTGGCGTTGTCCTTGGGCGAGATTGCGTTGTAACCTTCCTGCACCAACAGTCCCGGCCGTATTCCAGAGAAAGCTACCCAATGCCCGGTAAAAAAACCGCATCGTCCCGCCCCGCCGTGACCCCGTTGCTTCCGGTGACCATCCAGCCCGGCAATATCCGCTATGCGCCGGGCGTGCGCGCGGGCCGCTGGATATTCGCGACGGGGCACAAGGGCACGGCTGATTTCGTCAACGGCATGGCGCCCGAAGTGACGGATGCAGCGGCGCCGCGCCACAGCGTGCCCAAGTACAAAAAGGAAGCGCGGCGCATATTTGCGAATTTCGCCAAGGTGCTGAAGGCCGGCGGCAGCGACCGCAAGCATGTCGTGCGCGTCGACCAGTACTACAGCGATGGCCACGTTGTCGATGCCTACCACGAAGTGCGGCGCGAGTTCTTTGCCGGGCACATTCCACCCAGCACATCCAACCTGCACCAGAAATTCCTGCTCGCCGGGCAGGACATGGAGGTGCAGTTGATGGCGGCGGTCCCCGACAAGTGCTTTCAGGTTGTACAGCACCGTCCCGCCAATCTGCCGGTGCATGCCACTTCCGGCTACAGCCCGGTACTGACCTGCGGCGATTACGTGTTCATTGCCGGGCAGACTTCGGAGGCACTGAAAACCGAAGAGGGTCCGCTCGATCCGGCTGCGCGCATGCCTGCGGGGCACCTGTGGAAAGGCACGCCGATCAAGCTCGAGACCGAGTTCGTGATCGAACGCAAAATGAAACCCGCGCTTGCGACCATCGGCAACACGCTGGCCGACGTGGTCAAGGCACAGGTCTACCTGCGCGACATCAACGACATTCCCGCCTTCAACGAGGTGTGGCTGAAGCATTTCAAAAAATCGCCGCCTGCGACCACCATCATCACCACCTCGACGCCGGGATTCATTTGCGAACAGGGTCGCATCGAGATCAACACCATCAGCGTGCGCCGCGGCGGCCGCACGAAAAAGCAGGTGATCGACGCCAGCGTACCGACGGCCTATGACGGCCACGTGCAGGCGATCCGCGCAGGCGACCTGCTGTTCCTGTCGGGGCTGATGGCGGTCGACGCCGATGGTGCACTTGCACCACAAGTACGCATGGATCCCCGTCAGCCGCTCTTCGGCAGCGCTGTGCAGTTGCAGATGGCGCACATGCTGGCGCAGGCCGAACGCATCTGCCGCAAGGCGGGTACGTCGCTGGCCAATGTGGTGCGAGTGCAGCAGTTTCACACCGACCTTGCTGACTTCAACGGCGCGTATCAAGCGTGGCAGGCGCATCTGCCCGGCCACCATCTGCCGTTTTCAGCGATTGAAGTGCCGGCACTCGGAGTACCCGGCGCGGTGGTCATGCTTGATCTGTGGGTCTACGTGCCCTAGGGTGGCAGCGGGCACCGTACTTGCTTGTGTGATGCGATGTATCGACGTTAAACCAGAACAGTCAACCTGAGAGAGGGACACCATGAGCATGATCACCACCGTGATGCGCCGGCTGCGCGCCGGCCGCCCGTTCAGCACCGGAATACTGGCACTCGCCGCGCTGGCCGTGCCGCAGGTTCACGCCGCAGATTTCCCGCCGGAGCAGATCCGCATCGTCGTGCCGTATGCTGCCGGCGGCGGCACCGACGTCATCATGCGCATCGTCGCCAAGCACATGGCCGACGCGTGGAAGGTCAACATCCTGATCGACAACCGTGTCGGCGCGGGCGGCGTCGTGGGTTCGCAGCATGTGACGCAGCAGAAGCCCGATGGCCGTACCTTCATGGCGGTGGCCAGCGCCTTCGCCGTGCGTTCGGCAATCGACCGCACCGTGCCGTATGACGCGGTGAAGGATTTTTCGGGCGTGGGCCAGATGGCGATTTCGCCTAGCTATATGGTGGTGTCGGCCTCGCACGGTTTTGCTTCGCTGAAGCAGCTGATCGATTACGCGAAAAAACAGCCGGAAGGCATCCTCTATACCTCGGCCGGCGTGGGCAGCACGGCGCATCTGCACGCGGCGGCGGTGGCGTATCTGGCCGGCATCAAGGCCGACCACGTGCCCAACAAAGGCACGCCGCAGGCGGTGACCGAAGCGATGACCGGTCGCGTGCTGTATGCCTTTGCACCGGGCCCGAATGCGATCCCGCTGGCCAAGGCCGGCAAGCTGCAGATCCTGGTGACCACGTCACCGGCCGGTGCGCGTTTCCTGCCCGGTATCCCGAGCATCGCGCAGGCCGGGCTCAAGGGTTATGAAGGCGATGACTGGTTCGGCGTGTACGCGCCTGCCGGCATGCCGCTGGCGATCCGTGAAAAATTTTCGACCGAAATGGCGCGCGTGCTGAAACTCGCCGAAGTGCGTGAGCGCCTGGCCAGCCTGGGCGCCGAACCGGCCGCCAGTACACCGCCGGTGTTCGAGAAATTCGCCGCCGACTACATCACGCGTGTGCGCAAGCTCGGCGAAGCCATCGGCATGAAGGCGCAGTAGCCCTGCAAAAATACATCAATTAAAACAAATACTTGAATATGGACAACATCGAAACCCGGTTAAAGGCCATGGGCTACACGCTGCCGCCGGCCTTTGTGTTCCCGAAGAACAACCGCACCGGCTGCACGCAGTCGGGAAATTTGCTGCTGCTCTCGGGGCACGGCCTCGATCTGCCGAAACTGCCCGACGTGCGGCAGACCGGAAAGTTCGGCGTCGACATCACTGTCGAGGAGGGCTACGCCACCGCGCGCGCGGTGGCCCTCACCATGATGGCGACGATCAAGGCGCACTGCGGCAGCCTCGACCGCGTGAAACGCGTGTTGCGCCTCTACGGCATGTGCAATTGCACGCCGGATTTTGCGCAGCATCCGGCAGTCATCGACGGCGCATCGGACCTGTTCTTCGAACTGTGGGGGCCGGAATTCGGCAAACACGCGCGCTCCGCGGTGGGCCATGTCTCGCTGCCGCGCGGCATTGCCGTCGAAATCAACGGTGAGTTCGAGCTGGTCTGAGCGTATTGCGCCGTTGAAGTGCGTGCACGCCCGGGCACGCAGCGTCGCGAGGAGCTGCCTGAAATACACCAGGCCTTGCAGCCACACGCCGAGCATCGACGCGGAACCGAGGTGGCCGTTCATGCCGCTGTCGAAGTACGTCGAGCCTCAGGCCTGCGCGAAGACCTGCGCACGCTCACGGTAATCAATGGTGTCCGACCCCATTGATTATTCGCCTAATCCAGCCGTATTCCCGCCTGCTTGATCAGCCGTCCCCATTTGTCCTGTTCGGCCCGGAGGTGGGCGGCAAAGTCTGCGGATGGTCCGCCGACAGCTTCTGATCCGAGCAGGGCCAGTTTCTCCCGGATATCGGCAATCTGCATGACTTTGCTGAATTCACCGTGCAGGCGCGTGACTGCCGCCTGCGGCGTGCCGGCCGGGGCGGCAACCCCGAACCATGAAGTGATCTCGTAACCGCGCAGCGCGGATTCATCCATCGTCGGAACTTCCGGCGCGGCCTGCGAGCGTTTCAATCCAGTCACCGCCAGCGCACGCAAGCGCTTGGCTTTGACGTCACCGAGCACGGCGGTAATGTTGTGGAACATGAAATCGACCTGCCCGCCCAGCAGTTCCGTGCGTGCGTGGCCACCGCCCTTGTACGGCACGTGCACGGTCTTGACACCCGCCATCATGTTGAACAATTCACCGGCGAGGTGCGTGGCATTGCCGTTTCCGGCTGAAGCGTAGTTCAGCTTGCCCGGACGCGCTTTGGCCAGCGCAATCAGCTCCCGGGCCGATTTCGACGGCACCGACGGATGCACGACCAGCATGTAATGGCCTGTGGTCAGCAGGCTGATCGGCACAAAATCGCGGACCATGTCATAGCCGGACTTGTTGCCGGGAACGCTGCCGCTGATGGCATGCGCCGGCGTCGCCAGAAACAGGGTGTACCCGTCAGGCGCAGAACGGGCTGCGAAAGCGGCGCCGAGATTGCCGCCGGCACCGGCACGATTGTCGACGATCACCTGCTGCCCCAGTGATTCTGCGAGTTTCGGGCTGACCAGGCGCGCGAGGATATCCACACCGCTTCCGGGCGATGAAGCCACCACCAGCCGCACCGCCTTGCCCGGATAGGTTTGCGCCGAGGCCATCGAAATGCCGCAAAAAAAAGTGACCAGAATGCACAGCGTCAGGTTCGTGATACGGGACATCGGCAGGCTCCTCCACCAGGTTGTTGTGTTCGCGGGGCGCATCGTACGACTTTATCACACGGATTTCCGCCAGTTCGCGATAGGGCATGCATCATTAGTGACACAACGTGATTTAAAAAGTGGCTAGATTGGGTCGGAGCGATGTTGCCGTGAAAATAAATCGACTCCGGTACCTTTGGAATGGGAGTCACGATTTTGGCCATGATAATGGTGATCTTAGATTCAATAACGCAGAAAATTTGACGATGTTTCATGTCAAATCAGGTGGTTGCGTTGGTCCGACCCCGCGTAGTTGTCACCGACCCGGTCCAGCATGCGCCGGTCCACGCCGGGCAGGGGTGAGGGTGTCCATGCGGCATCGTCGGCGTGCTGTACGACGCGCGCAGTGAAATCGTTGTTGATGTTCATCCGGACATTCCAGGGGAAACCGCATCAGGCGGCGGGCTGAAGGGGAGAGTGTCGATAGTATAATTTGCCGGTGTCTGAACCCATTTATTTTCGCCATTCATGGGCTGCGCGCATGACGCCAGCGCCGGCAAAGCGGGCCGCGACACTGGTCTTGATCGGCGCCATGGGCCTGCCGGTACCGGCGGCTGCGGAGGCGGGCTGGGCTGATCTGTTCCCGCTGCTGGGCAAAGTCATCCTGT
>CAMBCD010000138.1 GCA_945863085.1 Bordetella parapertussis | reverse complement strand
TGATATGTTTTAAGTTATTGATTTTATTTATATATTTCCAGGATGCATCCTGACTGGTGGTATCCCCGGTAAACACCAGGCTGGCTGCCCCGGAATCGAGGTGAAAACCGACGGCGGGAACCACGTGATTTGCCGGCACCGGCGTGATCCTCCGCCCCTCGGCCAGCACCACCGGCTCCCCCACCCGGACCGGGGAATAACGCAGTACCGGTGACTGTGCGTCGGGAATCTGCCGGAAGTCGGGCCACAGCTTCCAGTTGAACAAGTGCTCGCTGAGGATATCCAGTGTTTCCTGGAGCGCATGCAGCATGACCGGTTTGGCACGCTGCCAGCCGACGGTATCGAGCAGGAACGGGATCGAAGTCACATGATCGAGATGGGAATGCGTGAGGAAAATATGGTCGATGTTCGCCAGTTGCTGCAGCGACAGGTCGCCGACACCGGTTCCGGCATCGATCAGCACATCGTCGTCGAGCAACATCGAGGTTGTGCGCAGATCGCCGCCGATGCCACCACTGCAGCCGAGGATACGCAGCCTCATTACTTGGTCTCAAATTTGTGCACACCGTTCCATGCGGAATCCGGCGGATTGGCACGGTAACCCGCAATACGCTCCAGAAAAACGTCGTAAAGGTAAGGCCTCGGTGAAACCTTCTTCAGATTGATCAGTTGCAATTCCGCCTTGTCCCAGTCCTGGGTGCGATAAAACCGCAGCGCCTGATTCCAGAGTTTGATCTCGTCGAGCCTGGATTGTTCAACTTCGCCCTCCAGTCCGAAGGGCTCGAAGATCGCTACCGGCTCGTCCTTGCCCTTGACCTGCACCAGGTCGATTTCGCGCAGCACGATGCCGGTGATACGTTTTTTGGTGGGTTCGCCGATGATGATGTCGGCGCCGTACTGCTTGGTAATGCCCTCCAGCCGCGAACCCAGGTTCACCGCATCGCCCATCACGGTATAGGCCTTGCGGATCTTCGAGCCCATGTCGCCGACGCGCATCACCCCGGAATTGACACCGATGCCGATCGCAAACGGCGGCCAGCCCTTGTCATTGAATTTTTTGTTGAGCACCGCCGCCTGCTTCATCATGTCCAGCGCCGCCAGCACACCGTTCTGCGCATGATTGGGGTCGGCCATGGGCGCGCCCCAGAACGCCATGATCGCGTCGCCGATGTACTTGTCGAGGGTGCCGCGATGCCCCTCGCGGATCACCATGCTCATCGTGGTCAGGTAATCATTGATGTACAGCGACAGGTCATCCGGGGTCAGGCTCTCCGAAATCGTCGTGAATCCGCGCACGTCGGAAAAGAGGACGGTGAGATCCTCGGCGCGCGGCGCCATGTTGAACTGTTCGGGATTCAGCGCCATTTGCTCGACCAGTTCCGGCGGCACGTATTGCCCGAACAGTCCCGTGATCAACCGCGTGCCGCGCGCCTCGACCAGGAAGCCGTACGCCATGTTGAACGTAAACAGGATCAGAACCAGCACGAGGCCCGAGGCCAGCGGCAGCACCAGGTGCCCGGTATGAAACACCACCAGGTTGGCGCCGACCACGGCCACCAGCACCAGCGCCGTCACCAGCATGGATTTGAAGGGCGTCAGCAGCGGCAACAGCAGCGCCAGCGCAGCACCCGACAGCAGCAGCAACATGAACTCGGCGCCGACCACATAGGGCGGGCGCTGCTTGATGTTGCCGTCGAGGATGCCGCTGATCAGGTTGGCGTGGATTTCCACCCCGGGGTACACCGGATCCACCGGTGTCGCCCGCAGATCCAGGAGGCCTGGCGCCGTGGTGCCGATCAACGCGATTTTGCCGCGCAGCTCTTCAACAGGAACGCGTTCGTTCAACACATCGACCAGCGAGTAATACCGGTAGCTGCCCTTGGCGCCGCGATAAGGCACCAGCGCCGCCGCCTGGAAATCGACCGGGATTTCAAAAGGCCCCGTCTTGATCCACTCCAGTCCGCTGTAATCGCTGCTGTCCTGGTTGACCACCGGCACCACCGGCGGCCGGTCATGAACCGCCCGCACCATCGCCAGCGACAAGGGCTCGTAATAAGCGCCGGCATGTTCAACCAGTATTGGTACGCGCCGGGTGATGCCGTCCTGGTCCGGTAGCGGATTGATGTGCCCGGCACCGGTGGCGGCGCTCTGCAGTCGTTCCAGGTTCGCGGTATAGCCGGACCACGAAGTCACGCCGACGCGGCGCTCGCCGAAGGCGCCCGCCGGCAGCACGGGGGGCGGCAACATCCCCTTCTTGGTCGCATTGGCCGGATCGTCGCTCAGGAACACGTGGCCCAGCACCACTGCACGACCCTTCATTTTGCGGGCAAAGATGTCGTCGTACTCGAGTTGCGGCCGCACCTGGTCGAGCACGGACTGGAATTGCGGCACCCCCTTCAGCTCGCGCTGCCCCAGCCGCTCCAGCACACGGATACCCGAGGATTCATCACGCTCGGCAAACACCACGTCGAAGCCGACGACGGCGATGCCGTATTTGTCGAACAGTTTGTCCAGCAGCAGCGCCAGCCGGTCACGCGGCCACGGCCAGCGGCCCTCGCCGCCCTTTTCCTTCTCCTGCAGGCTTTTTTCGTCGATGTCGAGAATGACCACGCGCGGATCGACGGTGCGCGGCATGGTCAGTCGCAGCCGCGTGTCATAAACAATGGCCTCGAGATTGTCGAGCAGCGGGACGCGCAGGACATGTATCGCGTGCGCGAGAAACAGGGCAACAATCGCCATGCCTATCGCTATGCGGGCCAGATGTTTTTTCACCCTGTCGTCCTAAATCAGCGCCTGCCGTAACAGGGCCATCACATCTTCCGGGCGCATTGTGGCTCGTCCCGGCCCCTGTTGATCACAGCGCGGGCATCCTGCAAAAAATGGCCCGCATGATCTCTTGTTATTTCTTTACGAAAAATTCCATCTTCACGCCAGCCAGTTCAATGACGTCATGATCCTGCAGGGGCTGCGCCTGTGCATCGATCATCTTGCCGTTGATTATCGGGAATTTTGCCCCTTCAACATGGGTGATGAAATAACCCTGCGGACGCCGCGTGATCACCGCCACCTGGAGGCCGGGTTTGCCCAGAGTGGTCAGGTTCTTGACGAGATCCAGCTCCTTGCCCGCGCTGGGACCGGTCAGGATCTGCACCGCGGCGAGGGGCTGTGTTTCGGCGGATTTAGCCGGAGCAGCGGCTGGTGCTGCGGAAACCGCTGCGGCAGGCGCTGGGGTGACAGGTGCTGCGGCCGGTGCCGGAGCTGCGGGTTTGGCTGCAGGCGGCACGGGCCGCGGTGTGGGCGGTGGCGTCGAAGGCTTGGGCGGCGGCGCCGGTTCATTGGCCGGCTTGGCGGGAGCTGGAGCAGCGGCTGCCGCTTTCGGCGGCGCGCGCAGGATCATCGTTTTTTCGAAATCCTCGTTGCCGCCGCCTGCCGCCGGTGCTTCGGCGACATATTTCAGCTTGTATTTGCCGATCTCGATCACATCATTGTTCTGCAGGATGTGTTTTTTGATCGGATTGCCATTGACCAGGGTGCCGTTGGTCGAACCCATGTCCTCAAGGAAGGAATCGTTGAGGATGGTCACGATGCAGGCGTGCTCACCGCTGACCGCCAGATTCTCGATCTGGATCTCGTTGGAAGGCTTGCGCCCGATCATGATCCGCTCCTTGTCGAGCGGAACTTCGCGGATCAACGAGCCTTCGAGAGAAAGTATCAACTTCGCCATAGTAGTATCCCCGTTGCTTATCTGAGCCAGGACTTCAACCGGTCAACCAACCCCGCGCGAGCCGGAAAACTCTTCAGCACACGCACCAGAATAACCGAAACATTGTCACGCCCGCCATTGTCGTTCGCCTGCTGCACCAGTTGCGCCGCGGCCAGGGGCAGATTGGCCTGCAGCGACGACAGCGTCAACTCCATGTCCTCATCGGTCACCATGTCATTGAGGCCATCGGAACACAGCAGGTAGATATCACCGGCCTCTACCGGATAACTGTGCACCTCGGCCTCGACTTCCGGGTCGATACCCACCGCCCGCGTCACCAGGTTCTTGTTCTGGGAGTGGCGGGCCTGCGCCTTGGTAATCAGGCCGCTGTCGATCTGCTCCTGCAGCAGCGAGTGGTCCCGCGTGACCTGCTCGAGCTTGTTTCCACGAAAGCGGTACAACCTTGAGTCGCCGATATGCCCGACCACCAGCGAGTTGTCGTGCCACAGCGCCACGACCAGCGTGGTGCCCATGCCGGCGTATTGCGCCTGATTCTGCGCAGCCTGGTAAATCGCATTGTTGGCGCGCACCGCATGTTCACCCACCAGACGCTCTGCGGTCGCCGCATCGATTTCGCCACCGGCCTCCGCCAGTGCTTTTTTCAGCTCCGCGCTGATCATCGCCACCGCAATGCCGCTGGCCACTTCGCCGGCATTGTAACCGCCCATGCCGTCTGCCAGCACGGCCAGACCGGTCGCGGCGTCGGCTGAAATACTGTCCTCGTTATGCGACCGCACCATGCCTGGATGGGTGGCGGTCGTGATTTCGATGACGTTGGACAAGTCGCTCATTCAGGGCCTCAGGATACAGCGGTATCAGCTTGGGGTTTCGGTTTGGCCACCAGTGTACCAAGGCAAAGCCGGATGGCCTTGGCCATCTGCTCACCGTTCTGGTAGCGCTGATCGGGATCCTTGGCCAGCGCCTTGTTGGTGATCGCCGCCACGCACGCCGGCAACTCCGGCTTCACCTTGCGGATATCAAGGTGGGGTTCGTTGGCGATCTTGAACATCAGTTGCGCCATCGACTCACCCTGGAAAGGCAGGCTGCCGCTCAACATCTGGTAGAGCATGACGCCCAGCGAAAACAGATCGGAGCGCCCTTCCACTTTTTTCCCCGCCAGCTGTTCCGGCGACATGTAGGACGGGGTGCCGAGCACCATGCCGGTCTTGGTTTTGGAGGAATCGGTCACCCGTGCAATGCCGAAGTCGGTGACTTTCGGCGTGTCGCTTTCCGGCTCGTACATGATGTTCGCCGGCTTGATGTCACGATGCACGACGTTCTGCAGGTGGGCATAACCCAGCGCTTCGGCGACGCGCGCGACAATCGACAGCACCTTCGGCACCGGCAGCAGCGTATCGGTTTTGGTAAACGGCGCCAGATCGCGGCCTTTCAGGAATTCCATTGCGATATACGCCAGATCATGTTCTTCGCCGGCATCATAAATGGTGACGATGTTGGGGTGGGTCAGGCGCCCGGCGGTTTCCGCTTCGCGGAAAAAACGCTCTTTGACCTCGACCAGTTCATCACCCTCGAACTCCTGCGACAGTGCCATGGTCTTGATCGCCACCACGCGGCCGATCTTGGGATCCTTGCCGAGATAAACCACGCCCATCGCGCCCTTGCCGAGTTCTTTCTCGATCTGGTAGCGGCCAAGCATCGGTTTTTCCATGCCGCCGCCGGCGAGCATCATGGTGCCTCCCGGATGACCCTGCGCACCACCGAGGATCACGGTTTCGGACAGCGCCTTGGCGCGGGTCAGCCGTTGTTCGAGGTCGCGGAACTTGGGATTGAATTCCGCCATGTACTGGAACACCGACTCGGCCTTGTTGAATTGTCGTTTGCGTTCGAAATCCAGCGCCAGCGCATACAGATTTTCCATCAAGGGATCAGCCAGCGGACATTGCCGGAATTTGTCCCAGGCCAGATCGAGCTGCCCTTGGGCCTGGTAGGCAATGCCCAGCATGCGGTTGGACTCTGCAGACTCGGCATCGGATTTTTCCTTGCCGCGTTCGGTCACCAGGAAGCGTTTGGTGGTCAGCGCGGCGTACCCCACCGCTAGCAGCGCCACCGAGGCCATCAGCTGGATCCAGGTCAGCTGCGTCACCATCAATCCGAAATGCGCGCCGAGCAATGCCACGCCGATCATCAGGCTGAGCACTGCGGCAATGCCGGCTTTCAGTCGCGGCAGCACCAGGATCAAGTACAGCGCCACCAGCAGAAAGACCCCGAGCTGCACCCAGATGCCCCAGGACGGCGTGACAAAAAAATGTTCGCCGAGGATGCTCGATACCGTATGCGCCAGGGTCAGCACCGGCGGCGTTGCCGGCGATACCGGCGTGACCTGCGCCGAACCGAGGCCGGCGGCCGTGGCGCCGATCAGCACGATCTTGTCCTGGAATTTGGCGGCCGGCACCTTGCCGCTCAGCACGTCGAAAAAAGAATCCACGGGAAACGCCGAACGACCATCACGATCGGCATAAAAGAAAGTATGCATGCGCAGTTCGGCATCGGTGCGCACCTGCAGTTTGCCGATTTGCAGCGCTTCGCCCCAGGCCGGCTTGATGTCGGCAACACCGAGGTTAAGACTGCGCGCCGCGACCACCACCGACAAGGCCGGAAACACCTGGTCGTAATAACGCACCAGCAGCGGTTCCGAACGCACGGCGCCGTCAACATCGATGTCCGCATTCAGATGCCCGATCCCGGCAACCGCCGGCCCCAGTTCAGACACCGGATACAGGGGGAACACGCCCGGGGGCGGCAAGGCATCCGCACCGCGCGGCCCGGCCATGCCGCTGGCCAGCACATAGGGCGGCAGCGGTTTGTCCGGATTGCCCTGGGGTTCGGCCAGTTGCTGAAACACCAGCGGCAACACAACATTGCCGGCCGCTTTCATGCTGCCGGCCAGTTTGCGATCGGTGTTGAGCGCCTGTTCAGCCTCGGTCAGCACCGCACCGATCCGCGCCAGCCCCTCGTTGGCACTGGCCGCCTTGGGATCCGTCGCGCCCTGCGCACTCAGTTCATTGTGCAGATTCAGCAGTTTTTCGACATAGACCAGCCCGGCATCACGCTGCGGCTCGAAAAAAAACGTGGTGTTGGCAATGACCTTGGCTTTGGCGCCCGCCAGCAGGTCAATCATGCGGGCATGGACATCACGCGACCAGGGCCAGCGGCCGATGTTGGCGATGCTGGCATCGTCGATGGCGATGACTGCGATACGGTCGGACGGCGTACGGGCGGCGGCTTGGACACCAAGGTCATAGGCCTTGCGCTCCAGGCTCTGGATCAGGTCGCCACGCGCCGCAATCAGCATGATCACGACAACAATGAACCCGATAAACCAGTCGGCCTTCCAGAAACCCAGCTTTTTCATCCCTTTTGCGCCCGTTCCGCTTGTTTTTTTGTTTCTGCTGAATGACTTAACGACGGAGTTTCACAGATTTTACGATATTCGCCTCCAAGGATTATGTTTTTTTAAGAACTTGGTGCCAAAGGTCACA
>CAMBCD010000137.1 GCA_945863085.1 Bordetella parapertussis | reverse complement strand
GCCAGGCTTTCACGGGTGCGCTTGCGCGTCATCTCGACCAGCCCGAGCTGGGTGAAGCCGTTGACAGTCATCCGCGTGCGGTCACGCGCCAGTGCCTTGCGGAATTCGTTGAGCACGGCATTGCGGTGCTCCTCGGTTTCCATGTCGATGAAATCGATGATGATGATGCCGCCGAGGTTGCGCAGACGCAGCTGGCGGGCGATGATCTGCGCCGCTTCAAGGTTGGTCTTGAATATGGTGTCGTCAAAAGTGCGGCCGCCGACGAAACCGCCGGTATTGACGTCGACCGTGGTCAGCGCCTCGGTCTGGTCGATGATCAGGTAACCGCCGGACTTGAGATCGACACGGCGCGCCAGCGCGCGCTCGATGTCGTCCTCGACATTGTGCAGATCGAACAGCGGCCGCTCGCCCTGGTAATGGGTCAGCCGCGCCAGCACATTGGGCGTGAACTGCCCGGCGAACTGGGTCATGGCCTGGTGGGTTTCCCGCGAATCGACGTAAATCCGCCCGGTGTCTTCATGCGCGAAATCGCGCAGCACGCGCAGCCCCAGATTAAGGTCCTGATAGAGCAATGCCAGCGGCGGCGCGGTACGCGCCTGCTCGCGGATGTCATGCCACAACTTGCGCAGGTATTCGACGTCGGAGGCAAGTTCGCGGTCGGATGCGGCCTCGGCCATGGTGCGGATGATGAAACCGCCCTTTTCCTCGGGCGGCAGCAGCTGCTGCAGTTTCTCCCGCAGGTGGACGCGCTCTTCCTCGTCCTCGATGCGCTGCGAAATGCCGATATGCGATTCCTGCGGCAGGTAGACCAGCAGCCGGCCGGCGATGCTGATCTGGGTCGACAGCCGCGCGCCCTTGGTGCCGATCGGATCCTTGATCACCTGCACCATCAGGCTCTGCCCCTCGTTGAGCAGGCGCTCGATCGGCAGCCCGGGTTCACCGTTGATACGATTGCCCCAGATGTCCGCCACATGCAGGAAAGCCGCGCGTTCGCCGCCGATGTCGACAAACGCCGACTGCATGCCGGGCAGCACGCGCACGACTTTTCCCATGTAGATGTTGCTGACGAAGCCCCGCGACGAAGCGCGTTCGATATGCAGTTCCTGCGTCACGCCATGCTCGATCACGGCGACGCGGGTTTCCTGCGGAGTAATGTTGATCAGTATGTCTTCGCTCATGGCGAACTTCAGGGAACGCTGATGCCGTGACCGCGCAGCAGTTCGGCGGTTTCTGCAAGGGGTAAACCCATGATACCGGAATAGCTGCCCTCGATCCGCGTGATGAAGGCTGCGGCACGACCCTGTACGGCGTACGCGCCGGCCTTGTCGGTCGGCTCACCGGTCGCGACATAACGGCGGATTTCCTCGGATGTCAGCGCGCGAAACCATACCTGCGATTCGGAAACGCGGGTTTCAATCACATCCCCCGTCGTGACGGCAATCGCAGTCAGCACGCGATGCGCGCGGCCCGCCAGCGACTCCAGCATGCGCGCGGCGGCGGCGGCGTTCTCCGGCTTGCCGAGGATCGCCTCGTCGCGCACCACCGTGGTGTCTGCCGCCAGCACCGGACGCGATGCGAGGCGCCGGGCGCGCGTGATGGACACGGCAGCCTGCGCTTTTTCAAGGACAACACGCAGCACATAGGCATCGGGCGCCTCGCCGGGCCGCGGTGTTTCGTCGACATCGGCGGGATAACGCGGCGCCTCGCGCAAGGGGATGATCTCGAAGCTCACGCCGATCTGGCGCAACAATTCACGCCGGCGGGGACTGCGTGAAGCAAGGTAAATGGATTTGTCGGCCATGTCTGCTGAAAAAAGATTTTTTACTTATTTTGGTACTTATTTGAGTAACTCATTTGAGTAACTCATTCCCGGTGATAGGGATGGCCGGCGAGCATCGACGCTGCACGATACAGCTGTTCAGCCAGTACCACGCGCACCAAGCCATGCGGCAGCGTCAGCGGCGACAGCGACCACAGCAGTCCAGCGCCTTTTTTTATTTCCGGGGCCAGGCCGTCCGCACCGCCGATGATGAAGGCCACATCACGCCCGTCGCCGCGCCAGCGCTCCAGGTGTTCGGCCAGCACGCGGGTCGGAAATGTGCGGCCGTGTTCATCAAGCACGACGCGCAGCGCACCCGCCGGCACCGCGGCATTGATGTGTCCCGCTTCGGTTTGCAGCCAGCGCGTCACATCCCCGGCAGCACTGCTGCGCTGCGCCGGCTTGAGCTCCTTCAGCTGCAGCGGCATTTCGCGCGGCATACGCCGCGCATACTCCTCGAAACCCGCCGTCACCCAGGCCGGCATGCGATGGCCGACGGCAAGCACCGACAGTTTCACTTGGCGGTACGACGGGTGGCGGCCTTGGGCGACGCAGTCTTGGGCGCCGCGGCCTTGGGCGTCGCGGCCTTGCGTGCAGCCGTTTTGCGGGCCGCAGGCCGTTGCGGTGCGGTGCTCCAGATTTCTTCGAGATTGTAGTACTGGCGGATTGCGGGCTGCATCACATGGACGATCACTGCGCCAAGATCGACCAGCACCCATTCGCCGGTCTGTGCGCCCTCGATGCTGAGCACCCGGCCACCGCCTTTTTTTACCTCTTCACAGACGTTGTTGGCCAGCGCGCGCACCTGTCGGTTGGAATCCCCGCTGACCACGATGACCTTGTCGAACAATGCGGTCATTTTGGTCACGTTGAACACGACGATATCGCGGCCCTTGATGTCTTCCAGTGCTGCAACAGCGGTTTTTGCGAGTTTGTCAGGTGACATTATTGAAAACTACATAAGTATTGAAAAAACATGCCTCTGACGAGGCTGTCATGTTTTTGGAAACCCTCAACGGTTTCCAGTATAAATTTCATGTTCTTGTATATATTGATATATGTTGTCGGGCAACAAATACCGTGTGTTGCGGCCGCGGCGAGTGGCCTCGCGGATCATTGTCGCGGAAATATCGAGTTCGGCAATCGGCACCACCACGATACCGCCCGCCGGGGTCACATGCACTGAAAACGGCTGGTGCATCAGCCGTGCGTTGTACTCCGCCGCCAGCGGCTGCGGCATCCGCGACTGCCAGGTATCGACCGGGAAGCCGGGACGGTAGGCCACGGCAATGTGCGCGAGCTGAAACAGCTGATGCCAGCGGTTCCAGGTCGCCAGATCCAGAAACGCATCCGCGCCCAGCAACAACACCAGCGACTGCGCCGGACCGACTTCCGCGCGTATCGCCGTCAGGGTGTCGACCGTGTAGCCCGGCGCAGTGTTCGCCGACTCCCGCGCATCCACGGTAAACAGCGCATTGCCGGCGGTCGCCAGCCGCACCATCGTCAGGCGGTCGGCGGCGGATGCTACAGGCGCCGCGCGATGCGGCGGCGTTCCACTCGGCAAAAAACGCACCTCGGCGAGCCGCAGCTGGTCGGCGACTTCCTGCCCCAGGCGCAAATGTCCGTAATGGATGGGATCGAAGGTGCCGCCGAGGATGCCGATCGGCGACATCAGCAGGCGGAAAAACGCGCAGCTTGCGAAATACGGATGGCGTTCAGGCTGTTATCGCTCCGCGCATCATCGCTTTACAGCACCAGCCGGCGAATGTCGGACAACACGGTCGCCAGAAACGAACTGAAGCGCGCGCCGAGTGCGCCGTCGATCACGCGGTGGTCGTACGACAGTGACAGCGGCAGCATCAGCCGCGGCACGAACTCCTTGCCGTTCCACACCGGTTTCATTGAGGCCTTGCCGACGCCGAGTATTGCCACTTCCGGCGCATTGATGATCGGCGTGAAAAAAGTGCCGCCGAGTCCGCCGAGGCTGGAAATCGAAAAACAGCCCCCTTGCAGGTCCGCCGGGGAAATCTTGCCCGCACGCATGCGCGCACTGACGTCACCGAGTTCTTTCGCGATCTCCAGCAGGCCCTTTTTGTCGACGTCGCGGATCACCGGCACCACCAGGCCGTTGGGTGTATCCACGGCGACACCGATGTGGTGGTAATTCTTCATCACCAGGCTTTCGCCGTCGGCCGACAGCGAGGCGTTGAATTCCGGGAATTGCTTCAGCGCCACCACCGAAGCCTTCATCAGGAAACCGAGCATGGTGAACTTGATGCCGCTTTTTTTCGCCTCGTCGGCCTGCGACTTGCGGAAAGCCTCGAGCTCGGTGATGTCCGCCTCTTCGTGCTGGGTGACATGCGGGATGCTGACCCAGTTGCGGTGCAGGAAGCTGCCCGAGAGTTTTTTGATGCGCGACAGCGGCTGTGTGGTCACCGGGCCGAATTTCGCGAAATCCACCGGTTGCATCGGCGGCAGGTTGAACCCCAGACCGCCACCTGCGCCAGAGCCTTCACCGCGCGGACGCGCCAATTCACTCTTGACGTAAGCCTGCACGTCTTCCATGACAATGCGGTCTTTGGGCCCCGAACCTTTGACGCGTGACAGATCGACGCCCAGTTCGCGCGCAAAACGGCGCACCGACGGACTGGCGTGGGATTTGCCGAAACCGGCTTCGTCCACCGCAGCCGCAGGTGCCGCGGCCGGAGCCGGCGCTGGCTTGGCGGCAGGCGGCGCTGCTTTCGCCGCAGCCTGGGGTGCCGGTGCGGGCGCCGCAGCTGCCTTGGCCGGGACCGGCGCTGCGGCCGGCGTGCCGCCGGATTCCAGCATCAGCACCAGTGCGCCTGCCGAAACCTTGTCGCCGACCTTGAGTTTGATTTCCCTGACGACGCCGGCCGCCGGCGACGGCACATCCATCGTCGACTTGTCGGACTCCAGCGTGACCAGCGGATCTTCCGCCTTCACGGTGTCACCCGTCTTGACCAGCACTTCGATCACCGGGATGTTCTTGTAATCGCCGATATCCGGAACTTTGACTTCGATTGCGTTTGCCATGTGCCTGCTTTTGTCTGAATGCTTTGCCGGGATGCCTGGCCTACACCGTGGCCGGATTCGGTTTTTCGGGATTGATGCCGTATTTTTTCACCGCTTCGGCCACGGTCTTGCGCGGCAGCAGTTCCTGGTCGGCCAGCGCTTTCATCGCTGCAACCGCGACGTAGTGGCGGTCCACCTCGAAGAACTGGCGCAGCTTGCGGCGCGTGTCGGAACGCCCGAAACCGTCGGTGCCCAGCGTGATGAAGTGATGCGTCGGCAGGAAAGCGCGCACCTGGTCCGAGAACAGCTTCATGTAATCGGTTGCGGCCACCACCGGTCCGGCGCGATCCTTCAGGCATTGCTCGATATGGCTTTGCCGCGGCTCCTGCTCCGGATGCAGCATGTTCCAGCGCTGCACGTCGAGACCATCGCGGCGCAGCTCGTTGAAACTGGTGACGCTCCAGATGTCGGCGGCAATGCCGAAATCCTTTTCCAGCAGTTCGGCACCGGCGATGACTTCGCGCAGGATGGTGCCGCTGCCCAGCAACTGCACCTTGGGCTGGTTCTTGTTAGCCTTGCCTTCGCTCAGCAGGTACATGCCCTTGAGGATATTTTTCTCCACGCCTTCCGGCATCGCCGGATGGGTGTAGTTTTCGTTCATCACGGTGATGTAGTAGAAGATGTCTTCCTGCTCCTGGTACATCCGGCGCATGCCGTCCTGGATGATCACCGCCAGCTCATAGGCGAAGGTCGGATCGTAGGTCACGCAGTTCGGAATCGTCGAGGCCAGGATGTGGCTGTGGCCGTCTTCATGCTGCAGGCCTTCGCCGTTGAGCGTGGTGCGGCCGGCAGTGCCGCCAAGCAGGAAACCGCGCGCGCGCAGATCGCCCGCAGCCCAGGCCAGGTCGCCGATGCGCTGGAAACCGAACATCGAATAAAAGATGTAGAACGGGATCATCATCTGCGCGTTGTTGGCATAGGACGTCGCCGCGGCGATCCATGACGACATCGCGCCCGGCTCGTTGATGCCTTCCTGCAGGATCTGGCCGCCCTTGTCTTCCTTGTAGAACATCAGCTGGTCGGCATCCTGCGGCGTGTAGAGCTGGCCGACATGCGAATAAATGCCCAGCTGACGGAACATGCCTTCCATGCCGAAGGTGCGCGACTCGTCGGGCACGATGGGCACCACGCGTTTGCCGATTTTTTTGTCGCGGATGATGGTGTTGAGGATCCGCACAAAAGCCATGGTCGTCGAAAACTCGCGGTCCTCGCTGCTTTTCAGCTGTGCCTCAAACACCGACAGCGCCGGGATTTCCAGCGGCTCCACGCGGCGCTTGCGCGCCGGCAGCGATCCGCCCATGGCTTCGACACGGCCGCGCAGGTACTGCATTTCCGGTGAATCCTCGGGCGGCCGGTAAAACGGCACGTCTTCCAGCTGGTCATCCGGAATCGGCAGGCCGAAACGGTCACGGAAGGCACGGATTGAGGCCGTACCCATTTTTTTCTGCTGGTGGGAAATGTTCTGGCCTTCGCCGGCCTCGCCCATGCCGTAACCCTTGACGGTTTTGGCGAGAATCACCGTCGGCTGCCCGGTGTGTTTCATGGCTGCGGCGTAGGCGGCAAACATCTTGTGCGGATCATGGCCGCCGCGGTTCAGGCGCCAGATGTCGTCATCGGACATGTTCGAAACCATTTCCGCCAGTTCCGGATATTTGCCGAAGAAATGTTTGCGCACGAAGGCGCCGTCCTGGGATTTGAAAGTCTGGTATTCGCCGTCCACGCACTCTTCCATGCGCTTCAGCAGGATGCCGGTCTTGTCCTTCGCCAGCAGCGGATCCCAGTACGACCCCCACACCACCTTGATCACGTTCCAGCCCGAACCGCGAAAATCGGATTCGAGTTCCTGGATGATCTTGCCGTTGCCGCGCACCGGGCCATCAAGCCGCTGCAGGTTGCAGTTGATGACAAAAATCAGGTTGTCGAGTTTTTCGCGACCGGCCAGCGAAATCGCGCCCAGCGATTCCGGCTCGTCCATTTCACCGTCGCCCATGAACGCCCAGACCTTGCGACCCTGGCCTTCAATCAGGGAGCGGTCTTTCAGATAACGCATGAATCGCGCCTGGTAGATGGCCATCAGCGGTCCGAGGCCCATCGATACCGTCGGGAATTGCCAGAAATCCGGCATCAGCCAGGGATGCGGGTAGGACGACAGGCCCTTGCCGTCGACTTCCTGGCGGAAATTGTTGAGTTGTTCTTCGGTAATACGGCCCTCAAGAAAAGCCCGGGCATACACGCCGGGGGCGGAGTGGCCCTGGATATACACGAGGTCGCCGAGGAATTTTTCGTTGGCGGCGCGGAAAAAATGATTGAAGCCGACGTCGTACAGCGTCGCTGCAGAAGCAAAGCTGGATATGTGCCCG
>CAMBCD010000136.1 GCA_945863085.1 Bordetella parapertussis | reverse complement strand
GGCTTCGATGCCGCCAATGTTGATCGGCACCTCCGGGTAAGCCTCGCGGGCACGCTGGCTGTAAACGCTCACCGCGCGGTCAGGGCGTTTGGCGCCCTCGGCGTTCGGCGTATAAGCGTCATCGCTGCGCAATCGCCGATCCGAGGTGTAGCGATTGACCATCGAATCCATGTTGCCGGCGGTCACGCCGAAAAACAGCTTCGGCCGACCCAGCGCACGGAATGGTTCCGGACTTTGCCAGTCGGGCTGGGCAATGATGCCGACCCGGAAGCCCTGCGCCTCCAGCAAACGACCGACAATCGCCATGCCGAAACTGGGGTGGTCGACATAGGCATCGCCGGTAACGAGGATGATGTCGCATTCATCCCAACCCAGTTTCTCCATCTCGGCGCGCGACATCGGCAAAAAGGGCGCAATACCGAACCTGGCCGCCCAGTATTTGCGGTGGCTGAAAATGTCCTTGGGGCTGGCGGGAGCAAGCTGCATGGGGCGCATTATAAGTCGCGCAGCCCTGCAGCCACGGCAATTCCCGTCCTAGCTGGATGTGCCCGGCGCCCGGCCCGGCCGCCAGGCTTTTGGCGCCGCACGTTCGTATTGCGCCGGGTATGGCACTTCAACACCCAGCGCCACAGCGGCATGCTGCGGCCATCGCGGGTTGAACAGCATCGCCCGCGCCAGCGAAATAAAATCCGCCTGGCCGTTGGTGATGATGGCCTCGGCCTGTTGCGGGTCAGTGATCAGGCCCACCGCGCCGGTGATGATGCCGCATTCTTTTTTGACACGTTCAGCGAACGGCACCTGGTAACCGGGACTGACGGGAATTTTCGCGTCGAGCACCACGCCCCCGCCCGATACCGTGACATAAGCGCAAGATTCGGCTTTTAACGCGCGTGCATAGGCCACCGCTTCATCCGGTGTAAACCCGCCATCAACGAAATCACTGCCGGAGATTTTTGCGCCGACAAACCGGTCCGCCGGAAACACCGCGCGCACCGCGCGAAACACTTCCAGCGGGAAACGCATGCGGTTTTCCAGGCTGCCGCCATATTCATCGCTGCGTTTGTTCGACAGCGGCGACAGGAATTCCGACAGCAGGTAGCCGTGGGTCGAATGGATTTCGATGAAATCAAGGCCGATGCGTGCCGCGCGTTGTGCCGCCTGCACAAAGGCCTGCGTCAGTTGCTGCATGTCCGCTTTGTTCATTGCCTGCGGCGCCGGCCAGCCGGCGGCCAGCGGCACTGCCGACGGCGCCAGCGTCTGCCAAGCGCCCTCGTCCACCCGCAAGGGACCATGGCCCTGCCACGGCCGGTGCGAGGAGCCCTTGCGCCCGGCATGGGCCAGTTGCACGCCGAGCAGGATCGGCGAAATGCCGCGCACGTAATCCACCACGCGCTTCATTGCCGCTTCGTTCGCGTCCGAATACAGGCCCACGCAATGCGGCGTGATGTGCGCCGTCGGCGTCACGCCGGTCATTTCGATCACCAGCATCGAAGCACCCGATATCGCCAGCGAACCGAGATGCATGAGGTGCCAGTCGGTCATCGAACCATTGATGGCGCTGTACTGGCACATCGGCGCCACGGTGACGCGGTTGGGCAGTGTGCGATTGCCGATCTTCAGCGGCGTAAACAATTGTGATGTCATTCAAGCTCCGAATTAATTTCCGCGAATCAATTACCAAAATATCCGATCACCCGCCACCAGACATAATTCAGCGGGATCAGCGCCACGATGCTGATCGCGGCCAGCGGCACGGTGACGCGCATGGCGGTTTGTACCGACAAATGCGCGATCTGCAGGCCGACCACCACCGGCGGCACCTGGTAAGGGAGGATTACCGTGGAAAAACCGACAGCCGAGGTCATCAGAGCCGTTTTCAGCGACCAGCCCGTGGCCTCGGCAAAATGCCCGGCCAGCGGCGCCAGCAGCGCGGGCTGTGACGGATTGGTGGTGATCAGACCGGCGAAGGTCGACAACAGGCTCAGCACCGCGAAGTTGGCAGCATCAGCACCGGGTTCGAGCCGGAACAGGCCGAGTACCGCGTTGCCGATGGCAATACTGAGGCCGGTTTCGATCATCACTGCACCGAGGCCGAGGATGCCGCCGATGTAGAAAAATGTGCCGAAACGCACGCGCTCCTGGAACATCGTCACCGGCACCGCACCGATGCGCGGCATCATCGCAATCACCGCTGCCGCGAGCGCGATCCAGCCGGGGCGGATGCCGTGCAGGAAATCGGTTGCCCACAGTACCAGCGATGCAAACACGATCACTGCCAGACGTTTTTCTTCCGCACTGACTGGCGGCAGCGCTGTCGCGATTGTTGCGGTCTGCGTCTCCGCAGGGCACAGCCTGCACACCATGAAAATAATCAACCAACCTTTTATCAGGCCCATCACCGGAAACTGCGCCCACAGGTATTCAGCATAGATCAGCTGCACGCCGTACAGCGTCTCTGCAGCACCAGCGAGCACCAGGTTTGGCGCGTTAGCCGGCAAAATCGCCGTGCCGCACTGGAACGTGGCGAGAATGGTCGCCAGTATCACGCCGGTGTAGCCCATGCTGTCACGCGCCAGGCCGTGGCGTTCGGCCACCGCGGCAAAAATCGGCACCAACAACAGGATCCGCGCCACGGTTGCCGGCATCAGGAACGACAGCAGCAGCGACACCAGCACTGCCGCCGTGACCAGCTGGCGATAACTCAGTGTCTGCTCACCCAGCGCAAGGCGCGCGATGCGTTCACCGAGTCCCGTTGAACGCACCGCCTCGGCGATCACCAGTCCGCCCAGCACCAGCCACAACGTGCCCGAGGCAAAGCCGGAAAAAATCACTGCGGGTGCCGCGATCTCCAGCAGCACTGCCAGCGTAAAAAAAATCAGCGCAACAAAATATTCCGGCAGCGTACCGATCGCCCAAAGGCCCATCACCAGCACCAGCAGTGCGCCGGCGTGCATTACGTTGACGGACACGCCTGCTGGTGGTGGCGTAAAAAAAAGCACCACTGCCGCGGCAATGATCAGCGCGGTCAGCAGCGCTACGGGTCTCGGCATTGCCATCAGGAAATGGCGTTTACGCCGCAGATATCATATAAGTATATGATTATATTAATATATTTACTTTCTGAATTTCGCCGCCAACGCCTCGCTGCCGCGCGCCAGCATCACCAGATCCGAACCCACCGCGACAAACAGATAACCCATGTCAAGGCAGCGCTGGCCGTCAGCCTCGCCGACAAGGATGCCCGGCGCCTTGCCCGCCCTGGTGATGCGTTTCGCCGCGTCTTCCATCACCTTCCACACTTCCGGATGCTGCCAGTTGCCGAGATGCCCCATGTCGGCGGCAAGATCGTTGGGCCCGATGAACACACCGTCGACGCCTTCGACCGCGGCGATCGCATCGATCTGCTTCATTGCCGACAGCGTCTCGACCTGCACCAGCACGCACATCTCGTCGTGCACGCGCTTGAAATAATCCTTGACCCGGCCGTAGCGGTTGGCACGCGTGCAGCCCGAAACACCGCGCACGCCCTGCGGCGGATAACGCGTCGCCGCCACCGCGCGTTTGGCTTCCTCGACGGTCTGCACATAGGGGATCAGCAGCGTGCGCGCGCCGATGTCGAGGTAACGCTTGATCATCACGGTGTCATTCCACGCCGGGCGCACGATGCCCTCGGTGCTGCCGGCGAGCATCGCATCGAGCTGGTTCTGCACGATCGGCAGCTCATTCGGCGAATGTTCGGAATCGAGCAACACCCAGTCGAAGCCGGCATCGGCCAGCACTTCGGCCGAAATTGCACTGCACAGGCTCGACCAGATGCCGATCTGCGGTTTGCCGGACTGGATGGCTTTTTTGAATCGATTGACGGGTAAATCCATTTTTTATGCTCCCTGTAGCTTGTTGAATTCAATCACCTGGGACAACTACTCGTCATTCCGGACGCGCGGGGCGCGCCGGAATGACGGCTAAACATATGTTCGAACAAACATTAATCAATGGACAACTTCGGGGTCCGGCGTCGGATCCCCGTGATGCAGCACGTCGAGATCACAGCCCTTGTCGGCCTGTGTGATGTGCTGCGAATAAATCGCGCCGTAACCGCGGGTGTAATGCGGTGCCGGCTGTTTCCATGCCGCCTTGCGTTTCGCCAGTTCCGCATCACTGACTTTCAGCTCCAGCTTGCGTGCAGCCACATCAAGTTCGATCAGGTCACCGTCACGCACCAGCGCCAGCGGGCCACCGATGTACGACTCCGGCGCCACGTGCAGCACGCAGGCGCCGTACGAGGTGCCGCTCATGCGCGCATCGGAAATCCTCACCATGTCACGCACACCCTGCTGCAGCAACTTTTTCGGGATCGGCAACTGCCCCCACTCCGGCATGCCGGGGCCGCCCTGCGGGCCGGCATTCTGCAGCACCAGCACCGAATTTTTGTCGACCACCAGGTTCTCGTCGTCGACCCGCGCGTAGAGGTCGTCGTAGTTTTTGAACACCACCGCCGGACCGGTGTGTTTCATCAGATGCGGTTCAGCCGCCGTCGGTTTGATCACCGCGCCGTCGGGCGCGAGATTGCCGCGCAGCACTGCCAGACCGCCGCTGGCCGACAAGGGATTGTTGCGCCGGCGGATTACATCGTCGTTGTAGATCTGTACGCCTTCCAGGTTTTCCCCGAGCGTACGGCCGTTGACCGTGGCGCAATCCAGATTCAGCAGGTCTTTCAGCTCCGACATCATCCCGCGCAAACCTCCGGCGTAATAAAAATCTTCCATCAGGTATTTCTGGCCGGCGGGACGGATGTTGGCCAGCACCGGTGTGCGCTGTGCGAGGTCGTCAAACCGTTGCAGTTTCAGCGGTACGCCGGCACGTCCCGCCATCGCCACCAGATGGATCAGCGCATTGGTCGAACCCGACAGCGCATGCACCACGGTGATCGCGTTGTCGAAGGCCTTGGCAGTCAGGATTTCCGTCGGCTTCAGATCCTCCCATACCATTTCGACGATGCGCCGGCCGCTGGCCGTGGCCATGCGCGGATGGTTGGCGTCCGGCGCCGGGATCGATGCCGCACCGGGCAAAGTCAGCCCCAGCGTTTCAGCGACCGAAGTCATGGTCGAGGCCGTGCCCATGGTCATGCAGTGGCCGTATGAACGCGCAATACCCGCTTCCACTTCATCCCATTCGTGTTCGGTAATGTTGCCGGCGCGCAGTTCCGCCCAGTATTTCCAGGAGTCACTGCCCGAACCCAGCGGCTCGCCATGCCAGTTGCCGCGCAACATCGGGCCCGCGGGCACATAGATGAAGGGCAGCCCCATCGATGTCGCACCCATCACCAAGGCGGGTGTCGTCTTGTCACAGCCGCCCATCAGCACCGCGCCGTCCACCGGGTAACCGCGCAGCAGCTCCTCCGTCTCCATCGCCAGCATATTGCGGTAGAGCATGGTCGACGGTTTCTGGAACGGTTCGGCCAGCGCAATCGCCGGCATCTCCAGCGGGAAACCGCCGGCCTGCCACACACCGCGTTTCACTTCCTCGGCGCGGGTGCGGAAATGGGCGTGGCAGGGATTGATGTCGCTCCAGGTATTGATGATCGCAATCACCGGCTTGCCGGCGAAATCCTCGATCGCATAACCCATCTGCAGCGCACGCGAACGGTGGGTGAAGGAGCGCAGCCCGCGGGTGCCAAACCAGCGGTGACTGCGCAGTTCTTCGGGACGCTTTTTCTGCCGCGCCATCAGGACTCCTCCTTGATCATCATCGATATGGAACCAGAACCCGCCTGCTTCGAACTGGACAGGGTCCGTATTTTTGCTTTGTTTTTCTATTCTAACCGAGCCGCTGCAGGGGCCTTGCGGTAGACTTTCGGCCTCATCGCAGAAGCTCACCACATCTTGGACGGCCTCATTATGGACACCATTAGCAGTAAACCGGGCACGCTGGCCCACAACGTCAAACGCCTGTCGCATCTGGATCTGCCAGGCGCCGGCCAGGTTTATGTCGAAGGCAGTCACTGCTACGTCGGCCACATCCCGAACAAACAACAGCTCGGCACCACCATCCTCGATGTCGCTGATCCGAAAAATCCGCGCGTCGTATCGCAGATTTTTATCGAAGATCCGGACTCGCACAGCCACAAGGCGCGCGTCATCGGCGACCTGATGATCATCAACAGCGAACGCAACATGACGGCGATCGGTCGCAAGGCCGATGAGCTACCCAAGCTGCGCACCAGGCTCAAAGCCGAACTCGGCCGCGATGCGACTCATGCCGAACTCGCGGCAAAACTCGGCGTCGCCGTCGCCGACATCCCGGCCGTGGAAGAAGCCGAACGCAATCCCTACGAACGCGGCGGTTTCAGCCTGTACGACGTGTCGGACAAGACCAAACCGAAACTGATTCATTTCCAGAAAACCCATGGCCGCGGCGTGCACCGCTTCGACATGGACAAGGATTACGCCTACATCTCCACCGAGATGCCGGGCTTCATCGGCAACATCCTCGTCACCTACGACATCCGCAACCCGGCGAAACCGGAAGAAGTATCGAAATGGTGGATGCCGGGGCAGCACATCGCCGGCGGCGAAAAACCGACCTGGCCCGGCCGCCAGCACCGGCTGCACCACACACTGCGTTTCGGCAACGAGCTGTGGGCCGGCTGCTGGCACGGGGGGGTGCGCGTGATCGACGTCAGCGACATCCGCAATCCGAAAACCACAGGCGCCTACAACTACCACCCACCGTACCCGGAGCCCTCGCATACTTTCATGCCGGTGCTGAAAAAACTCGACGGCAAACGCATTGCCGTCGCCATCGACGAGGAAGACCACGCCCACGACGCCGAGGAAATGGCACGCCGGCGCGGTCGTCCGCATGGCTGCCTGTGGGTGCTCGACGTGACCGATCTCGGCAACATCAAGCCCATTTCATTGTTCGAAGTCAGCGAACTCGACAGCCCGTGGAGCCGCACCACCCCCGGCCGCTTCGGCGCGCACCAGTTCCAGGAAAACTGGAAAGGCGGCGACACGCTGTTGTATTGCGCCTGGTTCGCCGGCGGCCTGCGCATCGTCGACGTTGCCGATCCGTCGGCGCCGCAGGAGGTGGGCTGGTACATCCCGGAACCCTGCGGTGGCAAACCCTGTCCGCAGACCAATGACACCGATGTTGATGACCGCGGACTGATTTACCTGGTCGACCGTTACTGCGGTTTTGACATGCTGGAGTTCGATCGCAAATGAGCACCGCCACAAACGAATTCCGCGTCATGACCTCCGGCGCCTTCACCGCCGCCTACAAGGCGCTGATCC
>CAMBCD010000135.1 GCA_945863085.1 Bordetella parapertussis | reverse complement strand
GGGCGTCAGCCAGGTCCGTGAAAATTACCGCTACCGCACCGTCGGCATGGTGCTGACCTTCAGCGTGATCCTTGCCGCCTGCCTGTACCTGCTGCTGGAGCGACTCTTCTGAATCGATCGATTAACGCCGACTCATCTCCGATATTGGCCGGGGTTGAGCCGGTCGATGTCCGCCTGCACCTGTTCACGGCTGCGCTCATAGACGATTTCCCGGCCCATCACCGAACCGGCGTAAGCCTGGCCGTTACGGGTTGGTGACAGTGCACACTTCACGCTGTGTACACCCTCACCGATCACCACCTCGATCGCGGATGCGCGTTTGCTGAACACCACCACTTCCATCACCTGCCGGGTTTCAGTGACACGCACCTGGATTTTTTCGGTCTGCATCGTGGCCACCCCTTTTTGACAAACAGCGCCTGCACGGCGCACCTGCTGCCAGAGGCATCATAGCGTCAGTAAGGGCTTGTGGCCGCTCCCGGTAGCATATAATTTCGCGCTTCCCCCATTCCTCCATTTCCCGGATATCCGCGCTGCGCCCCACATGCTGATCAAATTCACGCTCAACGGCGACCCTGCCGAAGTACACCTGAAATCGCCTGACCGCCTGCTGGTCGATGTATTGCGCGAAGACCTGCAGCTCACCGGCACCAAACACGGCTGCGGCATCGGTGCCTGCGGCACCTGCACTGTCATCGTTGACGGCGCGCCGGTGTCCTCCTGCCTGCAACTCGCCGCGTTGTGCGACGGCAGCGACGTGCGCACCATCGAAGGCCTGGACCGGGCCGGTGTACTGCATCCGGTGCAGCAGGCTTTCATCAACAAGACCGCCCTGCAATGCGGCATCTGCATTCCGGGCCACATCATGCAGTGCGTGTCGCTGATCGAAAAAAATCCGAACCCCAGTGATGAAGAAATCCGCGCCAGCGCAGACAGCGTTTATTGCCGCTGCACGGGTTACGTAAAAATCATGGATGCCTACCGCGAAGCAGCGGCGCTGCTGAAAAAGGCGGGCAAGTCATGAAAAAACAGCTCAGGGATCCCAAGTTCGAGTCCGGCCTGCTGGTCGTCGGCAAAGACGTGCCGCGCGCCGATGCGATTCCGAAAGTCACCGGCGCCGCACAGTATGTCGCCGACATGCATCTGCCCGGCATGCTGCACGCAGCGGTACTGCGCAGCCCGCACGCAAACGCAAAAATCCTCTCCATCGACACCAGCGCCGCACGCGCCATGCCCGGCGTCAAGGCCGTGGTCACCGGTGAAGACACCGCGAAACGCAAATGGGGTGCCTTCCGTCCCGACCTCTACCCGCTGGCCATCGGCCGCGTGCGTTACGTCGGCGACGAAGTCGCCGCCGTCGCCGCCATCGACCCGGAAACTGCGCGCGCCGCCGTGGACAAGATCATTGTTGAATACGAAGTACTGCCGGCGGCATTCTCGCTGGACGAAGCGATGGCGCCCGGCGCACCGCTGGTGCATGACGACACGCCGGGCAATGTCGCCCATGAATTCGCCTTTGAACGCGGCGATGTCGATGCCGGCTTCAAGGCTTCCGATGTTGTTGTCGAAGGCACCTGGGATTCGATCCGGCAGTGGCATTCGTCGCTGGAGACCATCGGCTGCGTCGCACACTGGACCAATAACCGCGTTTCGATGTGGTGCAACACCCAGACCCCCTTCCTCGCCCGCGGCCGTTATGCCGTCGCACTGGGCGTGCCCGAAGCACAGGTGCGCGTAATCCAGACCGAAGTCGGCGGCGGTTTCGGCGGCAAATCCGGTGACGACAATGGCTCGGTAATCGCGGCCATCCTCGCGCGCAAGGCCGGACGTCCGGTCAAGCTGATCCACACCCGTGAAGAGGAATTCCTCGCCAGCCACCCGCGCATGCCCATGCGTTACTGGGTGCGCCTCGGTTTCTCCAGGGCCGGCAAGGTGCTGGCCAAGGAAATCCGCATGTGGGCCGACAACGGCGCCTACACCGGAAAATCGCAAGCCATCCTCGGCGCGGCAACCGTGCGCCACGATGCGCTGTACAAATATCCAAATGCCCGCGCCAAATCGACGCTGCTTTATACCAATCTGGTACCGACCGGCGCCTTTCGCGGCTTCGGCAATCCGTCTGCGGACTGGGCAGTCGAGCAGGCCTGGGACCTCGCCGCAGAAAAACTGAACATCGATGTCGTCGACCTGCTGCGTCTGAATGCGGTCGAAGAAGGCGACGTCTCGCCGCACAACCACAAGATCACCAGCGGTGAGCTGCGCCAGTGCATCGACAAGGCGGCCGATCTGATCCAGTGGAAAAAGAAACGCCAAAGCAAAAGAGACGGCCACGGCCTCGGCATGGGCTGCAGCATTCACGTCAACGGCCGCCGCAGTTTCGGCGACTGGGACGGCAGTTCAGCCATCGTGCGCATCAACGAAGATGGCCGCGCCACCATCATCACCGGTGAAGGCGAGATCGGCCAGGGCACCTACACGGTCCTGAAACAGATTGCCGCCGAGGAGATGGGCCTGCCGTACGAGGACATCGACATCACCCGTCCTGACACCGACGTACACCCGCATTCACTGGGTGCGCTGGCCAGCCGCGTCACCTACGTCGCCGGCAATGCAGTCAAACTCGCTGCAGCGGCAGCACACAAGCAGTTGATGGCGGCGGCCTCCGAACAGTTCAAGAAACCGGCCGATGAGCTGACCATCATCAACGGCCAGATCGGTCCGAAAAACGGCGCCGAGTCGGAATTCAAACCAGTCAGTGCCGTGGTACGGGCCAATATCTACAAACGCGGCGGTGAAGCCATCGTCGGTGTCGGCAACTGGGACAATCCGTCGGAGTTTCCCGACCACAGCCGCTTCGGCAACGAATCCGGCGCCTACAACTTTGCTGCGCAGGCAGTCGAGGTCGAAGTGGACCGCGGCACCGGCGTGGTCAAACTGAAGGAAATTTCCGCGGTCGTCGATTGCGGCACGGTGATTCACCCCGCCGCCGCACAGGGCCAGGTCGAAGGCGCGGTCGTGCAGGGCATTGGCCTTGCAATGACCGAATATTTCGACTGGCACCAGGGCACCCCCACCGATCCGCAGTACATTGATTACCCGCTGCCGTCCGCGGACTTTGTGCCGAAAATCCATGTCGGATTTGCCGATTCGTACGAACCTTCGGGCCCCTTCGGCGCCAAGGGCCTGGGCGAGATCGGCCTTGATGCAATACCCGCGGCGATTGCCAACGCCATTGCCGATGCGGTGGGTGTGCGCATCCACCAACTGCCGATCACCGCGGAGAAAATCCACCGTGCACTGCATCCGCAACTCTATGCCGACGAAAAAGTCGCGCCTGCCGCAGCACCCAAAGGCGGTGTGTGGACAAGACTGGCCACCGGCCGCCCCTCGGGCACCCGGCCGTTCGCCATGGAACTGGTAACACCGAAAACGGTGGATGAAGCCATTGCACTCTATGGCGCAGGTGATACCGCCATCGTTTCCGGCGGCATGTCGCATGCCCTGCGCCGCGAACGCACCGGCTTCCCGCAGGCGAAACGGCTGATGAACGTGGGCCGTATTCCGGAACTGCTGCAGCTCGGCATCAGCAAGGGCCTGCTGCACATCGGTTCTGCGGTCAACCAGCAGACATTGATTACATTGCCCGGGCTGCGCGAACACTGGGCCGTCCTCGCCGAATCACTGGATGCCGCCGGACACACGCGGGTGCGGCAGATGACGACGGTCGGCGGCAGCATCGCCCCGCTGATCGGCGGCTTCGACATGCCGGTGGCGCTGCTGGCACTCAATGCCCGCGTGCTCACCGCGACGCCGGCCGGCCGCAAAACCTGGACCCTGGCCGAGGCCTTTGAAAAACGTTTTGCCAAGGATGAAATGGTCATCGCCGTCGAAGTTGATGCCCTGCCCGCACGCAGCGGCTCTGCTTTCCACAAATTCCTGCCGCGCGGCGTCATGGAAACCCCGGCCGCCAATGCCGCAGCAACGGTGACGCTGGACGCGAACGGAAAATGCGTCGCCGCGCGACTCGTCGTCGGCGCAGTGAGCTGGAAACCGGTGGTGCCTGATCTCTCATCGCTCAATGGCATCGCCTTCGACGAAGCGAAAATTCGCGCCACAGTACAAACCGTGCGCGACATGGCCCAGCCGCTGGCCAATGTCCGCGGCTCGGCGATGTACAAACGCAATATGGCCGTCGAGATCGGCGCACGTACGCTGATCCGCGCCTGGCAAAAGGCAATGCAAAGCAAGTAATTCATGACCACCACCGTTCGCCCTGAGCTTGTCGAAGGGCGTTTTGCCAAACGGGCTTCGACAAAGCCTGTCCTGAGCCTGCCGAAGGACTCAGCCCGAACGGTATTTGAAAAAATGGCTAACCGACAAAAGGATCGCTGAACATGACCGACCGCTTCAAAACTTCCGACGGCTGCGAAATCGCGTACACCCTGCAAACCGGTGCCGGCAACAATGCGCCGCGCGTGGCACTGGTGCATTCGCTGGCGCTGGATCGCAGCATCTGGGATGACGTCGCGCAGGCACTGGCAAAAGACTGCCAGGTGCTGACCTGGGATTGCCGCGGCCACGGCCTGTCCGGCCAGCCGCTGATGACCTATACGCCGCAACTGTTCGCGCGCGACCTCGCCGAGTTGATGGACCATGTGCAATGGCCATCGGCGGTCGTCGCCGGCTGCTCGAGGGGTGGCATGGTGGCGCAGGCTTTCGCGCTTGAATATCCCAAACGCACTACCGGCCTCGCACTGATCGACACCACCGCCTGGTACGGCGCCGATGCGCCGAAAGTCTGGCGCGAGCGCGGCGCCACCGGCAAGGAAAAAGGCATGGCAGCACTGATCAAATTCCAGACCGAGCGCTGGTTCGGCGACGACTTCCGCGCCACGCAGACCGCGACCATCGACCGGCTGACCCGGGTGTTCCTCGCCAACAACGTCGACTGTTACGTCAAAACCTGCGAAATGCTCGGCGACGGCGACCTGCGTGCGGGATTGGCCGGCATCAAGGTGCCGACCGCAATTGCCGTCGGCGAAGAAGATTACGCGACACCGGTGGCCATGGCCGAGGCCCTGCATAAAGCCATCGCCGGTTCGACGCTGACCGTGCTGCCCGGCGGCCGCCACATCACGCCGACGGAAAAACCGCAGGACATCGCCGCGCGCATTCGCGAAGTCATCACCCGGGGCAAGACGGCATGAAAGCACGCTGCCTCGACATCCATGCCCACCATGTCGGCAAACCGGTCGTCGACCGCATCAACGCCGAGGGCGCGAAACATGAGGTGAAAATCGTCAAGGGTGAAGACGGGGCCACGCGCATTTCGGTCGGTGGTCGCCCCACCGGCATGCCGCTGATCCCGCCGCTGAGCGATGAAACCGCGCGCCTGAAATGGATGGATGAAGCCGGTATCGACGTGCAACTGCTCTCCGGCTGGATGGACCTCGCCGGATATCATCTGCCGACGGAAGCCGGGCTGTGGCTCTCGCGGGTGCAGAACGAAGCGCTGGCGGACATGGTTGCGCAGCGCCCCGACCGTTATGCCGCCGCGGCGATGGTGCCGCTGCAGGATGCCGCACTCGCCGCCAGCGAACTGCGCCGCGCCGTGCAGACCCTCGGTCACCGCGCGGTGCAGATCGGCGCCCGCGTCGAGGAAGAAGGACTGGACGCGCCGCAGTTCGATGCGTTCTGGTCAACAGCGCAGGAACTTAATGTGCCGGTGATCATCCACCCGGCCGACCTTGCGGTACCGCCGCGCATCCGCAGATTGTTCCTGCATATCCTCGTCGGCAACCCGAGCGAGACCACCTTTGCCGCTGCGGCGCTGTTGTTGGGGGGAGTGTTCGACCGTTTCCCGAAACTGCGCGTACTGCTGGTGCACGGCGGCGGCTGTGTGCCCTACCAGTTCGGCCGCATCGACCGCGGTCGTATCACTGCGCCGCCGTTTGCCAAAGGCGCGGTCAAACATCCGCTGGGCCAGTACGCGAATAATTTCTATTACGATACCGTGCTGCATGACGATGCCGCGTTCCAGTACCTGATCGCGCGGGTGGGAGCCGGTCAGGTGGCGCTGGGCAGCGATTATCCCTTCCCGCTGCGCGACCCGGATCCGGTTAAATTTATAAATAAAAACAATGACTTAAATGACACCGCGCGGCGTGCCCTGTGCTGGGACACCGGCGCGGGATTACTCGGATTGAAATAATAATTGCAAGGAGATCGGCGATGAACATGCACACTGCACGCGGCGTACTGGCAACCATCCTGCTGTGCGCTGCCGGATCACTGGGCGCGCAAAACTACCCGGCGGGGCCGGTGCGCTTCCTGGTGCCCTTCCCCGCCGGTGGCGGCATCGACACCATGGGCCGCATCCTCGGCCAGAAACTGTCCGAGGCCATCGGCAAACCGGTGATCGTCGAAAACCGCGCCGGCGCCAACGGCCTGATCGGCTCGCGTTATGTCGCACGCGCACCCAGGGACGGTTACATGCTGCTGGTCAACGGTGTCAATTTTGTCACTGCACCGGTGATGTTCAAAAACCCCGAATTCGATCCGCTGAAGGATTTTGATCCGGTCAGCCTGCTCGCACTGGCACCCAATATTCTCGTGGTACATCCTTCGCTGCCGGTAAAAAATGTGCGCGAATTCATCGCGCTGGCCAAGGCCAAACCCGGCGAGGTGCTGTTCGCCGGATCCGACAGCGGCAGCACGCCGCATCTCGCCGGAGAACTGTTCAAGACCCTGACCGGTACAAAAATGGTGCATGTGCCCTACCGCGGCACCGGCCCCGCAATCACCGCCATCCTCTCCGGGGAAGTCAGCACCATGTTCATGCCGGCGCTGACCGCGCTGCCGCTGATCCAGAGCGGCCGGGTGCGCGCGCTGGGCGTGACCACATTCGAACGCCTGCCGGCGCTGCCGGATCTGCCGACGGTGTCCGAATCCGGCTTGAAGGGTTACCAGTCCAGCCAGTGGTACGGGCTGCTGGCACCAGCCGGCACGCCGCCCGACATTCTCAATTTCCTCAACGGCCACGCAGCGAAAATCATGCAGACGCCCGAGATGAAAGAACGCATGAAGAACAGCGGCAGCGTCGCCGTCGGCAGCACGCGTGAAGCCTTCGCCAAGCACCTGCAGATCGAATTCACCAAGTGGGCAAAGGTCATCAAAGCCTCCGGCGCCACCGTCGATTAAAACCAGCAATCCCCCTTCACCAGCGGAGCAAGCATGACCCCCCCGAACAGCGCTCAAAACAAGGCAGCCGCCATCAAACACGAAACCCCCGCACCCTCGGCGGCCAGCGACGCCGTGTTCGGCAGCGATGTGATCGCCGGAACATTGCGCGCGCTCGACATGGAATACATC
>CAMBCD010000134.1 GCA_945863085.1 Bordetella parapertussis | reverse complement strand
CGCTGGCCGGCATGGTGCTGATCGCGATCCATTCCGGCGGTTTTCTGCGCCGGCCACCCGCCTTGTTGTTGCTGGCACTGGTGGCATTGGCCGCGCTCGGCGTGTGGGCGCGGGTGCGTGGTTCGCGCCGCATGTCGGCGACCTTTGCTTCCAAGGCGCCGGCGTTCCAGGTGCCTGATGCGGGGACGCGCGAACGCCTGCGTGCGCTGATCATCGAAAAACGCCGCTTGCTCGCTGAACTCGACCCGCAGGCCACTGAAGGCACGTTTTCCGTGAATTTGCCGCATTTCCTGCACAGCCCGTTTCTGGCGCTGGCTTACCGCAAACTGGCGCGCGAAGAATCGCTGCTGCTCGGGACACGGCGCGCCGTATCCGCACAGCAGGCCTGGTGGCGACCCTTGCACATGGCATTGGCCTGGCTGTTTGTGCTGGGCGTGGTGATTCATGTGATAACCGTGACTTTTTTTGCCGGTTATGTGGCGGATGGCGGGCCAATTACCTGGTGGCATTTAAAGGCATGGTGACGGAATGAGCGCAGTGATGGATTCCAAGGGCGAACAGAACAAGAGTGAACAGAATAAGAGTGAACGTCTGGCCCTGCTGATCGACCTCGAGCGTTGCACCGGCTGCAAGAGCTGTGAGGCGGCCTGCAAAACCGAACACCGCCTCGGGCCCGGCGAATACCGCAACAAGGTGGTGTGGGCCAGCGCGCTGGAAGAAGCCGGGCTCGCCTTCCTGACGCTGACCTGCCAGCACTGTGAACGGCCGGCTTGCCTGCGCGCCTGTCCAGTGAATCCGAAGGCGATTGCGAAAGACCCGGTGACCGGCATTGTGCGCGTTGATGAATCGCGCTGCACCGGTTGCGGCGAATGCGTGATCGCCTGCCCGTACAGCGCGATGGGTTACGACGCCAAGGGTCATCATGCGGTGAAATGTGATCTCTGCGTCGACCGCCGCGCTGAAGGCGAGGCCACCACTGCCTGTGCCAGCGTCTGTCCGACCCAGGCTATCCGTTTCGGCAATCGTGCCGAACTTCTGGCCGATGCTGAAAAATCCGGCCGCCTGCCGCGCGACCAGGATCATTTCCTGCTCGGACCGGCGACGATTTATCTCGAACGCACCAAACCCGAAAACATCAGCACCGCGACTGCAGTAACGCCGGCGCGTGCGCATCCGCAGGAATCGCGACGTCCGTCATTCATGGATGCACTGGCGGCACAGGCCAAAGTGCTGGATCAACCACCGGCGTTTCCTTATGGTGAGACGCGCGAAGACACTGCGCCGGATCGCGTAGTGCCCGGTGGCTGCAATATCTGCTTCAACTGCTGCACGGTTAAATTTCACTTTAAAAACAATGAGTTAGTTAAAATTACCGGTAATGACGAAGACCCGCTGCTGAAGGGCCGCGTCTGTCCCAAGTCGCAGCTGACGCTGCAGATGTACCACAGCGAACATCGTCTGCTGTATCCGCAGAAACGTGTCGGCGCGCGCGGTGAAGGCAAATTCGAACGCATTTCCTGGGATCAGGCGCTGGATGAAATTGCCGACAAACTGAAAAAAATCCGCGACCAGTACGGCGCCGAAGCACTGGCGATGTTCATCGGCACCCGCACCGGCATCCTCGATTACCGCGCGACCACCAAGATGTTTGCGCAGATGTTCGGCACGCCGAACAAGGACGGTACCGATCCCTTCTGCGCCAGCGGCAAAAATGTCGCTTTCGAAATAACGCTGGGCAGCGTCGGCAGCGGCAACAGTTATACCGAAGACGATCTCGGCTCCGCCGAACTGTATGTTTACATCGGCGACAACCAGGCCGAAACGCGGCCGGTGTATTTCGGCATGATCAATGACTGGCGCATCAAAAACGGCGCAAAAATGGTTGCCGTCGATCCGCGGCTGACCGCCACGGCATCAAAAGCCGATCGCTGGCTGCCGATCCGTCCCGGCACCGACATGGCGCTGGGCCTCGCGCTGGCGCAACACATCCTTGCCAACAATTTGCACGACGCGGCGTACTGCGCAGAGTGGGTGCTGGGTTTCGAACAGTGGCGCGATTTTATTCTGCAAAAAAATTACACGCCGGAATGGGCGGCGACGGCCACTGGCATTGCCGCTGAAGAAATCAAACGTCTGGCCGAAGACATCGCCGCGGCCGACGGTTGCGTGATTTTCGCCAGCCGCGGCGTCAACCAGCACACCAACAGTACGCAGACCAACCGCGTGCTGATGTTTGTCGCGGCAATCACCGGCAACTGGGGCCGGCGCGGCGGCGCCTTTTTCAACATGAGTGCGGGCACACCGATCGCGGCGAAGGTGCCGGAAAACCGTACGCCCAAGATTAACAAACAACGGGTCAGGCGCAGTCCCGCCGGCTGGACCGATGCCATGCTGCACGGCAAGCCCTATCCGATCCGTGCGCTGATCAGTTGCAACAATCCGCTGGCGCAGTGGCCGGGGCAGGACAAGGCGCGCGCGGCATTTGCTGCGCTGGACCTGATGGTGCATATCGAACTCTTCGCCAACGAAACCTCGGCGTACGCCGATTACCTGCTGCCCGCCGCGAGCGGCATCGAAAAGGGCGAGATCGGCCGTTCCAACGACGACCGTCGCATCGTCTGGATCGACAAGATGATTGATCCGCCCGGTGAAGCGAAGTCGGATACGTGGATCTGGATCGAACTGGGCAAACGTTTCGGTTTCGACGATGTGCTGAAAGACAAGTACAAGGATCCGGCGATATTCTGGGATGAGGTGTGCAGCGACAGTCCGGGCCTCAAGGGTTGCACGCAGAAACGCCTGCATTCGACGCCATACCGCTGGGTGCGCCAGCCGGTGGCGACCGAGGATGCGCCGGAAATCGAGACGTTGTATCTCGAAGGCACCACGGTACCGGGTGGCGCGCCGGGACGACGTTTCCCGACCAAGTCCGGAAAACTTGAATTCTGGACAGCTGAACTTGAAGCCAAGTTCAATGTTGTCGGCATGTCGGCGCTGCCGGAGTTTTATTCCGAGCGCGAACAACTCGTCGACCTGCCTTACATGGAATTGCTGGAAACCGATGCCGAGGAGGGTGTGATTTCGCCGTTCTGTTCTCCGGCCACCGGCACTTCACGCGGCCGCATCGTCGTGCCCGGGCCCGACCATCCCGGCGCGAAGCTGCGCGCCCTGGGGTTTGATACCGAACTCGTTACCGGTCGCCCGCCGGCGGCGCATTTCCACAGCTGGACACATTATTTCTGGCAGTCGCAGGAAATGTGGCCCGACCTCTACTGCCAGATCCATCCCGACAAGGCCGCGGCACTGGGCATCAGGGATGGTGAACGTGTCACTGTTGAATCGGCGCATGGAAAAATCGAAGCCATGGCCTGGGTGCATGCGGGGATCCGGCCGACCGCCGTGTTCATACCGATCGGCTGGGGTGAGCGCCAGCCCTATAACCCCTGGCGTTCGGTGAATTTCCTGACGGATAAAACGCAGCGCGATCCGGTGTCGGATCAGACCAATCTCAAGGTGCTGCTGTGCAGGGTGTCGCGCGCCCCGGCCTAGCAGTGTGATGGCCGGGGTTTTTCCGGGAGTCTGTTCCAGCCCCATGCTGCCGCGCGGCTAACCTCCGGATTTCAGGTTATCGGCCGCCGCGCTGCCCTGCTTCATCACCTGAACGCGTTCGACGCTGATGTCAACCACGTCGCTGAACCAGCGCTCGTCAACTTCACCTTCGATTTCTACCGGTGTGCCCTTGACGAGTTTCTGGCCCCACAACAGGCGGTTCTCAATGGCGAGGCTGATCTGGCCCGTTCCGTCAGTGAACAGGTACGATTCGTCGCCGTTGTTGCTGACGATGGTGCCGCGCAGGAGTACCCGGTGTCCATTATTGGGTGCCGTGAGTATGGACTGCACACTGGCCTTTTCAGCCGAGGATCCAAACTGGGCGAATGCGGGTATGGTGCCAAGAAGCAGCATTACAGCAATAATTTTTTTCATGGGTTTTCCTCCAGTGATGAGATGCATCACCATGTTGGATGGCATCATGGCGGCAGAGTTCCCGCGGAATGCAGCGCGGATCCGGTGCATCTGCTGTTACGGAAATCCGCTTATGTCGTACAATTTGGGTCATCGCGGGTGTAGTTCAATGGCAGAACGGCAGCTTCCCAAGCTGCATACGAGGGTTCGATTCCCTTCACCCGCTCCATATTCTTAAAAGATCGTGGCTACCGTGACTGACGATTTTGCCGTTGCACTGATCGACTGGCAGAAAAGCCGCGGTCGACACGATCTGCCGTGGCAGGGTTCGCGTGAGCCTTACACCGTGTGGCTGTCCGAGATCATGCTGCAGCAGACGCAGGTCGCTGCGGTGATTCCTTATTACCAGCGCTTCCTCGACCGGTTTCCGACCGTAAAGACATTGGCTGAGGCTCCTCTCGACGATGTGCTCGCCTTGTGGAGCGGGCTCGGTTATTACTCGCGCGCGCGCAATCTGCATCGCGCGGCGCAGGCGGTGATGACACAGCATGGCGGAAAATTTCCGCAGACGCTGGAAACCATCACGGAGTTGCCCGGCATCGGCCGTTCAACGGCCGCTGCCATTCTGGTGTTTGCCTTCGGCAAACGCAGCGCGATCCTCGACGGCAATGTGAAACGTGTGCTGGCCCGCGTCTGCGGCATCACGGGTTATCCCGGTGAAACGGCGGTGGCGGCACAACTGTGGCAGCAGGCTGAAGCCTTGCTGCCAAAAACCGGTTTGCAGCCGTACACCCAGGGTCTGATGGACCTCGGCGCGACCCTGTGCACACGAAGAAAGCCGCGCTGTACCGAGTGTCCGGTGCAAAGCCTGTGCGTTGCGTTCAGGACCGATCGCGTGGCTGAGCTGCCGACACCCAAGCCGCGCAAGACTTTGCCGCAAAAACGCACAATGATGCTGGTGCTGCAGCGTGCTGGCGAGATTCTGCTGGAGAAACGCCCGCCCACCGGCATCTGGGGCGGAATGTGGTCATTTCCGGAAGAGGATGCCGACGCCGATGCCGTTAAAGCTTGTGCGCGGCGTTATGGTGCGGCGGTCACATTGAAAGAACCCTTGCCGCTGATCGCCCACGGCTTCACCCATTTCAAACTCGACATCCTGCCGCAACTGGCCACCGTTTCGACGTGGCCGCAGTGTATGGAGGAACCGGGCCGACTATGGATTACACCGAATGATGCCTTGCGTACCGCGGTGCCGACGCCGGTGCGAGGCATCATCGAACAATTGATCGACCGCCGTTAAGGAACAGGATTGTGATGACTGAACCGGCATCAATGGACTGGAAAGACATCAGTGCATGGCGCAAGGTTCAGCGCGAGCATTGGATCGCCTGGCGCGGCGCGGTTGCTGAGACACAGCGTGCCGCATGGGGTGAGCGCATGACTGCATCCCTGTGCAGCATGCTGCCGGCACCGCAAAAAGCCGTGATTGGTTTCTGCTGGCCGTTCAAAGCCGAGTTCGATGCGCGTTATGCGGTACGTCATTGGCGCGAGCAGGGGGCGGTGGCTGCCTTGCCGGAAGTCACCGCCAAGGGGCAGCCCTTGCGCTTCAGCCAGTGGTGGCCGGGTGCGCCGATGAAGCGTGGCGTGTACGACATACCGGTACCGGACGGCACCCCCATGGTGTTGCCCGATATTGCCATCGTGCCGATGAACGCCTGCGATGACCGCGGTTATCGCCTGGGTTATGGCGGTGGTTATTTTGATCGTACGCTGGCCGCCCTGGAGCGACGCGTGGTGGCGATCGGCGTGACCTGGGATGCCTGCCGCGTGACCAGCATTTTTCCGCAGTCACATGACATCGCGATGGATTTCATCGTGACTGAGGCGGGGATTTATGCGGGCGGGGGTGAGCCTTTGCAGGCACTGGACGGCGCGACCGCCGTGTCGCGGGTGAAGGACTTGATGCGGCAGCGGGGTTTGCCCCGGAAATCATAGTAGACGAGTATACTAACTATTTGTTTTTATTGATATTTTCAATGATTCCGTGGGCTGCGAGCAGTTCGCGTAACCGGGCCAGCCGGGCTGTGGTGTCAGTGATTTCCAGAAGCGCCTGTTTGTCCTGCGCCGATATCGGCAGGATTTCCGCCAGCCGGTAACTGACCCAAACCGGATCATCCAGCCGTACCGGGCCCGGCACACTCTCGACACCGGCACGCTCAATCGCAAGCCGCAACACTTCCTGGCAGGCGCGATCCATGCCGTCGGTTTGTGCCGGCTCAGGCAGAGTTTCAATACGCGCGGTAATCAAACCGTTGCCGGCGACCGTGGTATCGAGGACGCGAAAACGGGTACTCCCGCGGGCCAGCACCGCAAACAGGTTGGGATGGGGCACATCCCATTGCGCGATATGCGCGAGACAACCGATGGCATGTGGCGCCGCAGGCTGGCCGACCTCGTGGCCTTCCTTGATCAGGCAGACCCCGAAGGGGGTGTTGTCGCGCAGGCAGGCCTTGGTCATGTCGACGTAGCGTTGCTCGAACACTTTCAGCGGCAGCAGTCCGCCGGGAAACAACACTGTGCCCAGCGGGAACAGCGGGATTTCGCCGGGTATTTCGGCGGCGGATTTGGCGCTCATGCGCCAAGTTCGCGGTGCCGCGCCAGTGTGCGGGTGCGGGCGCGGAATTTTTCGGCGAGGGTTTCGACAAAAAACACCGAACGGTGGCGGCCACCGGTACAGCCGACGGCGATGGTCAGGTAACTGCGGTTGTCGCGTTCGAACGAAGGCAGCCAGTCGCTGATGAAACGGTGAATGTCGTCGAGCATGCGCATTGCGTCGGGCGTTGCACGGAGAAAATCGGCCACCGGTGCATCGCAGCCGGTCAGCGGGCGCAGATTGAGGTCGTAGTACGGATTGGGCAGGCAGCGCACATCAAATACAAAATCGGCGTCGAGCGGGATGCCGTGTTTGAAGCCGAAGGATTCGAACAGCAGCGTCAGCCCGGCGGCCGGCAGCGCGGCAAAATCCTTGACCCAGTTGCGCAGTGTGTTGGGTGCCAGGTCGCTGGTGTCGAGGTGGTGCGCCATGTCCGAAATGCCGGCGATCAGTTCGCGCTCGCGGTCTATACATTCGGGCAGGGTCAGTCCCAGTGGCGCCAGCGGATGGCGGCGGCGGGTTTCCGAATAACGCTTGATCAGCGTGTCGCGTTTGGCTTCGAGGAACATCACCCGCACGTCGATGCCCGTCGTGCGCAAGCGCTCGACTTCCGCCGGCAGGTCAGCGACGGCGTTGCCGGTGCGGGCGTCGATGGTCAGCGCGACACGTTCATTGCCGGATGCGCGCAGGTTCTCGACCAGGGAGCCGACCAGCGCCACCGGCAGGTTGTCGACGCAGTAGTAGCCCGCGTCTTCGAGCACCGCGAGCGCCACGC
>CAMBCD010000133.1 GCA_945863085.1 Bordetella parapertussis | reverse complement strand
ACTGCTCAGCAATGTGCGCAGGAACACCCGGGTCAGCCAGCGCGGATGCAGCAGGCCGTCGATCACGTTGCGCGCATTGATGCGGAACGGTATTGCAAAACCATTACGCAGGTTGTATTCGCGGTTGGCGCCGACCGGCACGTCGGTGGTCACCACCAGCGCCTCGTAGCCGGCGTCAAAGGCGCGACGCACCAGGCGCTCCGCGGCTTCGCGATCCTTGGACATGTAAAGCTGGAACCATTTGCTGCCTTCGGCTTCCTGCGCGACGCGCTCCATCGCCACGAATGACGCGGTCGACAGCACAAAAGGCACCCCGGCCGTCGCCGCGGCGCGCGCCAGCGCAATGTCGGCTTCAAAACTGTAGAGGCCGGCGGCGCCTGTGGGCGCAATACCGAAGGGCGCGGTGTAGGTTTTGCCGAACAATGTATGACGCAGTGTGCGTGCTGAAACATCGACCAGTGTGCGCGGTTCGAAATGGATGCGCTCGAAAGCGGCGCGGTTCGCGGCCATGGTCACGTCGTCTTCGGCGCCGCGCTCCAGGTAATCCCAGGCCACCCGCGGCAGACGGCGCTGCGCTAGTTGGCGCAAGTCTTCAATATTGTATGCGCTGGAATAACTCATTCTTGGATGTTCACGATATGGATATTTACTGGTGCACGACACGCAGAAACGCTCGTTGTAGTTCATCTTCGGTGCCGGACTGCGGTATTCTAATGGCAATTACACAGCTCATTGCAAACCAAGGTCCGGACGGTTGCCGCGCAGATCATCGCCCCGCCCCACCAATACAGGAATCCAACATATGAAAAGACGTGCCTCCACCACCAGCAAACACCGCCCCGCCGCCGCACGCAAACGTCCCGCACGCGCTGCGAAGCAAGTCCCCTTGGGGAGGGCCGTGAGGAGCGCGCGCGGCATCAACACCGCCGAATGGCAGGCCCGCGTCGAACTCGCCGCCGCGTACCGGCTGACCGCCATGATGGGTTGGACCGACATGCTCGGCACACATATCTCCTGCCGCGTACCCGGCACCCACGACCAGTTCCTGATCAATCCCTACGGCCTGCTGTTCGAGGAAATGACGGCTTCCGACCTGATCAAATGCGACATCGAAGGTCGCAAGCTGTCGGACTCCCCCTACGAAGTGAACTCGGCCGGCTTCACCATCCACAGCGCGATCCACATGGGCAACCATGATGCCGAGGCCGTGATGCATTGCCATACCCAGTTCGGCGTGGCGGTCGCCTCGCAGAAACAGGGACTGCTGCCGCTGACACAAATGGCGCTGACCGCCCTGTCGCAGGTGCGTTACCACGACTTCGAAGGTGTGGCCGAAGACCACAACGAGCGCGAACGCCTGGTGCGTGACCTCGGCGACGGCAGCATGCTGATCCTGCGCAACCACGGCACACTGACCGTGGGTTCGTCCGTCGGCGAAATGTTCGCGCGCATGTTCCGCCTCGAACGCGCCTGCAAATTCCAGATCACCGCAATGACCGGCGGCGCTGAACTGAACCGCATCCCGAATGAAATCATCAACCACACCCTGGATCAGGGCGGGATCATTTATGGCAAGGGCGGTCGCGGCGCAGGCGGCAAGTTGATGTGGGAGGCACTCAAACGCAAGCTCGACAGAGAAGCCCCCGGTTACGCTGCCTGAAACCGTAACGCGCAAATTTCCGTGGTGCTGCCGTAATCACCGGCAGCGCCGCTTTTTGCAGTACGCATCGTCTTGAAACCTGTCTACGTCGTCACGCTGCTGACCCTCGCCATGCAGGGCGGCCACATGGGCAGCCGCGTTGTCGCCGCCCTGCTTGCGCTGAACCTGGGCGCCGGCCCGATGCTGATCGGCGTGCTGATCGCCTCCTACTCGATATTCCAGCTGGGTTTTGCGCTGATTGTCGGACGCATTTCCGACCGTTACGGCTCGCGCTGGCCGATGCTCGGCGGCACCATCACCTTCGGTACCGGGCTGATCATTCCGGCGGTGTGGCCGACGCTGCCGGCGCTGTTCATTTCCGCGCCGCTGATCGGCGGTGGTTTTGTATTCTTCAACGTCGCGGTGCAAAGCCTTGCCGGCACCCTGGGCACGGTGGCGGAACGTACCCGCAATTTCTCCACACTGAGCCTGGGTTATTCCAGCGGCCACATGATCGGTCCGGTAATCGCCGGGTTGATGATCGACCGATTCGGTTTCGGTTCCGCCTATATTGCGTTTGCCGTCCTCGTGCTGTGTCCGATACTCACGCTCGCCCTGTCGCCGCGACTGGGCGCCCAGGGCACACGCAGCGAGCCGCAAACCAGCAGCGCTTTCGAATTGATGCGCCTGCCTTCCCTGCGCCGGATGATCATCGTCAGCGGATTGGTCACCACCGGCTGGGACCTCTACATCTTTTACGTACCGATTTACGGCCATTCGATCGGCCTCTCGGCATCAACCATCGGCGCCATCCTCGGCGCCTTTGCTGCGGCGAGTTTCATTGTGCGCGTCGCCCTGCCGGTTCTGACCCGCCGTTTCAGCGTGGAAACCGTGCTCGCCGCGGCGATGGTCTTCGCTGCGCTGCTGTTTCTGCCCTTCGCCTTCATTGAATATGTACCACTGCTGATGGCGCTGTCTTTCGGCATCGGCCTGACCCTCGGCGTCAGTCAGCCGCTGACCCTCAATTTGACCTACAACCGTTCACCCGCCGGGCGCGCAGGAGAAGTCACCGGCCTGCGGCTGACCATCAACAACATCACCCATATCGGGGTGCCGCTGGCAGCCGGCTCCGTCGGCGCACTGCTCGGCATCGCACCGGTGTTCTGGGCCAGCGCCGCGATACTGCTGGTCAGCGGCTGGATGTCCCACACCGACCGGCAGAACAAATAAGCCGGCGACCGCAGACCGTATCGCCTGCGGTGCAATCGCCTTCCCCGGTTCAACAGACAAAAAAAACACGCGGCATGATGCCGCGTGTCTTTATCTTACGCCGGCGGCGAAGCCGGCTTGTGCGGTGGCCGGTTAAACTGCGTCCGGCTCCTGATACACAACTTCGCGTTTCTTGCGGATGTTCGGCAGAATCATCACCACCAGCAGCAGGATGGTCAGGCCGAGGAACACCGCACTGATCGGCCGCGTGAAGAACACGGTCGGATCACCCCGTGAAATCAGCAGCGCCCGGCGCAGGTTCTCCTCCATCAGCGGTCCCAGCACGAACGCCAGGATCAGCGGTGCCGGTTCACACTTGAGCTTGGCGAAGATATAACCCATCACGCCGAAAAACACCGTCATGTAAATATCGAGATCGAGGTTGTTGACGCTGTAGACGCCGATGGCCATGAACACCATGATCGACGGGAACAGGATGCGGTATGGCACCTGCAGCAATTTAACCCACAGACCGATCAGCGGCAGGTTCAGCACCACCAGCAGCGCATTGCCGATCCACATGCTCGCGATCAGGCCCCAGAACAGCTCCGGACGCTGGGTCATGACCTGCGGCCCCGGGGCGATGCCCTGGATGGTCAGCGCGCCGAGCATCAGCGCCATCGTGCCGCTGCCCGGAATGCCGAGGGTCAGCGTCGGAATGAAGGCGCACTGCGCAGCAGCGTTGTTGGCCGATTCCGGACCGGCAACTCCCTGGATGGCGCCTTTGCCGAATTCCTCCGGATGTTTGGCCACCTTTTTCTCCATCGCATAGGCGGAGAAGGCGCTGATGGTCGGACCGGCACCGGGCAATGTGCCGAAAAATGCACCGATCGCCGTGCCACGCATGATCGGACCCGCGGACAGCTTGAGATCATTCCAGGTCGGATACAGATGCTCGATCTTGGTGGTCAGCAGTTCGCGCGAGCTGACTTCCTGGCCTTTTTCCAAGTTCGACAGGATTTCACCGAAACCGAACAGGCCCATGGCCACCACGACAAAGCTCAGGCCGTCAGCCAGACCGGACATGCCGAAGGTAAAGCGCGACATGCCGGAATTGACGTCGGTGCCGACGATGCCGAACAGCAGGCCGAGGAAAATCATCGCAATGGCTTTGAGCATCGAGCCGCTGGCCAGCACCGCTGACGCAATCAGGCCCATCGACATCAGCGAGAAATATTCCGGGGCGCCAAACTTCAGCGCCATTTCAGCCAGCGGCGGGCCGAAGAGCGCGATCAGGATCGTGCCCACGGTGCCGGCAAAAAACGAGCCGATCGCGGCAATCGCCAGCGCGGGCCCGGCGCGACCGTTTTTGGCCATCTGGTGACCGTCGATACAGGTCACCACCGAAGCCGATTCGCCCGGCAGGTTGACCAGGATCGCGGTGGTCGAGCCGCCATACTGTGTGCCGTAGTAGATACCGGACAGCATGATCAGCGCGCCCACCGGCGGCAGGTTGAAGGTGGCCGGCAGCAGCATCGCAATCGCCGCCAGCGGACCGATGCCCGGCAACACGCCGACCAGCGTGCCGACAAAAACCCCGATGAAACAATACAGCAGGTTCTGCAGCGAAACCGCGGTCTGGAATCCGAGCGCAAGATTGGGTAACAGTTCTTCCATTTTCTTATCTCCACCAGAACAGCGGGAAGGGCAGTTCGAGGCCCTTGATGAACAGCGCCCAGGTGCCGATGAGCAGGCAGATGGCCATGATGATGACTTCCTTGTAGCGGAAATCACGTCCTGCTGCGGCTGCCAGGACGACCAGCACCGCCGTGGCTATTACAAAACCGACGTGGTCAATCGCCCAGCCAAAAAAGATGAACCCCGCGCCCAGTAGCAATATCGCCTTGAAAGCGAAGCGCTGGACCTTCGGCCCTTCCTCCCGCAAACCGCTGACCATGATCGCCACACCGAGCAGCGCCATGATGATGCCCAGCCACGTCGGGAAATAGCCGGGACCCATGCGGGCGCCGGTGCCGAACGGATAATCCAGCGACAGATGAATTGCCATCGCACCAAACGCGATGAACATGACGCCGGCCCAAAAATCTTCCTGACCCTTGATATTCAACTGACACCTCCTGATTTCAGAAACAGATACGGGAACAAAACTGCAATCCCGGTCCGGTGCGCCGCGCACCTGTTTGCGCAATGTTTTTATATGCCTGCGGCGGACGCTGCTTTTTTTGACCCCTGCATTATCATGCTGACTCGGACTTACACATTACGGAACCGGACTTTACACGAAGCCCCTACTCAAACAAAGCTTTTTTGGCTCTTGCATGGTGCGGCGCACAACGTATTCTCAGTCCTGCATTATCGCGATTGCACAACTCAGAATTTGATTGCAGAACCCGCAAGCGCGGGTGCCTTTATAGGGTGCCGCACTTACGCAGGACTTACGCCGGCTTGCACGTAACTGACAAGCTTCAAACGGGTTTGCACGCCTGCGGTGCGTGCGGACCAGACTGCAGCCCCTCGATAACCCATTCGGCTTTATGCGCTTGCGCCCAATTGGTGCATCAGCACACACTGCGTAACAATGCATCAGCAAGCCCCGCGGCAGCGGGGCATCCATCCTGGACCGCCCCTGCTCCATCCGCATCTACTGGGACTAGTCCATCATCTCCACCCGCCCGGTCTTGATCAGCATGCCGAGTTTGTCCGCTTCGGTTTTGATGAACGCGGCGAATGCCTCGGTCGTGCCACCCGCCTTGACCAGACCCAGTTGATCCAGCCGGGCCTGCACGTCAGGCATCTGCATGGCGCGGTTCATTTCGGCATTGAGCTTGGTGATGACGGCCCGCGGCGTCTTCGCCGGCACCTGCACGCCGAACCATACCGTCGCCTCGGCGTTTTTGACGCCCGCTTCCGCCAGCGTGGGTACGTTGGGGATCACGGCCTGGCGCGCAGGGGCGGCCACTGCCAGCACCTTGATGCGCCCGGCTTTGATATGCGCATCACCACTCACCACGGTCGTGTAACACACGTCGACGCGACCACCAATTACGTCGGTCAATGCCGGCGCCGTGCCTTTATACGGCACGTGCACGAAGTTGGCGCCGGTGGCCGCACCAAACAGTGCAAGTCCGATGTGCAGGCTGCTGCCGTTGCCTGAGGAAGCCCAAGTCAGCTTGCCGGGATTGGCCTTGGCATAGGCCACCAGTTCGCGGCCGTTGTTTGGGCCGAATTTCGGACTGGCAACGATGATCAGCGGCGAATAACCGATAAACATCACCGGCGCAAAATCGTTCATCTGGTACGGAGACTTGCGGCGCATGACGACGTTGTTGACGCTCGGCCCCGGATTGGCATGCAACAGCGTGTACCCGTCCGCTGCGGCATCTGCGACCAGTTGTGCACCGATCGAACCGCCGGCACCCGGCCGGTTGTCGATAATGAATTGCTGGCCCGTGGATTCCGACATCTTGTGCGCCAGCAGGCGCGCGGTGATGTCGTTGGACGCGCCCGGTGGAAACGGCACCACCCAGCGCACCGGTTTGTTCGGGTAGGCCGTATTCTGAGCAATGGCCGCCGGAGCAAACACGCCGGACAGGCCGGCTACTGCCGCCAGCAGGGTCAATTTTGTTTTCATGATTTCTCCTCCTTCTTTGTTGTAATAAAAGCCATGCTACAACAACAACTGCTCCTCAGGATTTTCCAGCCAGCGCCTCCGGATTGATCATGTTCACCGGCTTGCCGGCGGCATAGGCTAGGATCTGGTCGAAAATGCTGCTGAAAATGCGCTCATAACCGCCGCGCTCGACATAACCGATATGCGGCGTACACACCGCATTGTCGAGCGCCAGCAGCGGATGGTTCGCCCCCAGAACGGGTTCATCCTCGAACACATCAACCGCAGCCATGCCCGGCCGACCGAGCTTGAGGGCTTTTTCCAGGGCGCCCGCCTCGATCAGTCCGGCGCGGCTGGTGTTGACCATCAACGCCGTCGGTTTCATCCGTGCCAGGTCCGCCGCCGAAACAATGCCGCGCGTCGCATCGATCAGGCGCAGGTGCAGCGTAGTGACATCGCTTTCCTCGAAAAACGCCTCCTTGCTGCGCGCCGCCGCGTAACCATCGGCACGCGCCCGCTCCAGCGAGGCCTCGCGCGCCCACACCAGCACCTTCATGCCGAAGGCCTTGCCGTAACCCGCGATCACCGCCCCGATGCGGCCGTAACCATAAACACCCAGGGTTTTGCCGCGCAGGCCGTAACCGACCGACGACTGCCAGCGCCCGGCTTTCAGCGCCGCAACCTCCTGCGGAATCCTGCGCATCGCTGCAATGATCAGGCCCCAGGTCAGTTCGGCTGTCGCATGCGAGGGCTGGCCCGGATGCAGGTTGCTGCACAACAGGATGCCCTGTCTGGTCAGCGCCTCGACATCGACATGCGGATACACACTGTGATGGCTGAGCAGTTTCAGTTTCGGCAGGCGCGTGATCAGCGGCGCGCGGATGGGGGTGCGTTCACGGATCATCACCAGCACTTCGCTGTCCTGCAGGCGTTT
>CAMBCD010000132.1 GCA_945863085.1 Bordetella parapertussis | reverse complement strand
CACGCGGCTGCCGCCGAAGGCAATGTGGTTGAGTACGATCAGGATCAGCGTGAGATAGATGGCCATTGGCGCGCGGTTTCAATGCCCTGATTTTATCAGCGCAGCCATCAACGACCGATAACGATTCCATACTGTAGAGAACAAATCCGCGGATTTACTCTGCAAGGAGTTTTGCCGGCAGCCGGCGATCGCCATAAGCTTCCGTATCGTGGCGCTGTATCTGGAGCTATGTCGGGAGCCGTATCTTGCCCACCCCCAGAGCGATACTCAGACTTCCAGCAGGTGTACCGCGAAAAGCCCGCTGGCATCGACCCAGACCTGCGCCGGACGGAAACCCGCAGCCTGTGCCAGGCGCTGGAATTCATTGACCGAATATTTGCAGGAATTTTCGGTATGCATGCGTTCGCCGGCGCCGAACACAAAGCTGCGTCCGCTGACGGTGACCGTCTGCTCACGCAGGCTCTCGAGATGCATTTCGATGCGACCGGCCGTGGTGTTGTAAAACGCGACATGGCGAAACTGGTCAAGGTCAAAGTCTGCCGCCAGTTCGCTGTTGATCCGGCGCAGCAGGTTCAGATTGAACTCGGCGGTCACACCCTGCGCATCGTTATAGGCGGCATGCAGCACATCGGGATTTTTTTTCAGGTCGACGCCGATCAGCATCGCCCCCTGCGCACCGGCCAGTTCGCGCGCGCGGACCAGAAACTCCTGCGTCTCCGCCGGAGTCAGGTTGCCGATGGTCGACCCGGGGAAATAAATTACCCGGCGCGATGCCTTGATGCCTTCGAGTTGTGGCACCCGCAACGGCTGCATGTAATCGGCACAGACAGCGATGATCGGCAACTGCGGGAAACCCGTCGCCAGGCGTGCCGTCGAGGCCCGCAGCGCATCGGCGGCAATGTCGACGGGTACATAAGCCGCGGGCCGCAGCCTGCGCAGCAGCACTTCCGTCTTGACGCTGGCGCCACTGCCGAACTCGATCAGCAGACCGCCCTCGCCCAGTTGCGCGGCCATGTCCGCCGCGTGATCGCGCATCAAGGCCAGTTCGGTGCGGGTCGGATAATATTCGGGCAATTCACAGATCGCCTCGAACAGTTCGCAGCCGCGGGCATCATAAAAATATTTGGGCGACAGCGCCTTGGGCGAAGCCCCGAGCCCGGCAATCACGTCGTCGAGGAAACGACCGACGGCAGGCTGCAGATCGATAAAAGATATGGAGGGAGAATACGGGGACAAAGGCGGAGGCGAAGATGATGGCACGGGTGAGGACTGAAGCGGAGACAAAATATGGGGCGAGGACGGGGGCGGTGCGGCGGATTTCATGCGCGATCCTGCGTCGTCATTGCCGACGCGGCCTGGGCTGTGGGCCCGGAACTCAGCCCGGGGTATCCGCAGCGCTGCGGGTTTCCATCCAGCGCTTGAGGCGATTGGCATCGCCGATGCGGGTCAGTTTGCCCCAGGAATCGAGCAGCACGATGATCACCGGTTTGCCGGCAATTTTGGCCTGCATCACCAGGCAGCGCCCGGCCTCGGAGATATAACCGGTCTTGGACAGACCGATCTGCCATTCATGGCTCTTCACCAGCCGGTTCGAATTGCTGTAGTTCATCGGCCGGCCGTTGGCCTGGATGGTCAGGCCGCTGTCGGTGGTGAACTCCCGGATCAGCGGGTATTGATAGGCCGCGGCAACCATTTTGGTCAGGTCCTGTGCAGTGGCCACGTTGTCGCTGGACAGCCCGGTGCCGTCAACGAAGCGGGAGCGCCACATGCCGAGTTCGACAGCCTTCTGGTTCATTGCCGCGACAAAAGCTCTGGTGCCACCGGGGAAAACCCGGGTCAGGGCTTCAGCTGCGCGGTTCTCGGAGGCCATCAGCGCCAGGTGCAGCAGTTCCTGGCGGGTCAGCACGGTGCCGATGCGCAGCCGCGAGCGGGTGCCCTTGATCAAGTCCCGGTCTTCCTTGCTGATGGCAATCTGCTCGGTCAGCGGCAGCCCGGCGTCGATCACCACCATGGCCGTCATCAGCTTGGTGATGGAGGCAATCGGCACCACGTGGTCGATGTTTTTGGCAAACAGGGTGCGCCCGGACTGGTCGACAACCAGCGCCGCGGACGACTTGAGTTCCGGGGCGCCAGCGCGCCCGGCGATGGCGGATTTGACCTTGCGGGCGGTCCGCTCCTGCGACTCAGCGAGTGCAGGGGACGCAGCCAGAATGGCGATCAGGATCACGATCAACCGGCGCACAGTTTCATTTCCCCCTGAAAAATTTCTTAAATTCCCTTGTAAAATACAGCCTTAGCGCATTTTTTTCAACCAGTTTGATTACCGTGTGCGGCGCCCGGAATCCGGCGGGATAGCAGGCAAGAATCAGCCCTCGGGGGCAAAAAAAACTCCGCGCAGGACAATGGTTGTCCAGGCGGAGCTTAAAGAGGCCCTACAGATCACCCGCTCAGCACAGGTCACTGCAAAAGCCGGGCCTCCGAGGAGGAAAAAACCGGCGTTACCAGAATCCGTAACCTGGGACAGCGGCTGCAAACAGACGCTTTGTAAAGCGCCCCGCAACCCTGCCCCGACCAATTGACGATAGACACTCAGGCTTACGCCAAACTTACTAACCGGAATCTTCTGTGACATTGCGCCGACCCAGTATGATGAATCCCCGATTGCAATCCCCCCAATCCCCCACTTGCGACCCGGTTACAACCCCGCCATGCGCCTGCTGATCGTTGAAGACCATCCCATACTGGCCGACGGGCTGATCATTGCGCTGAAAAGCGCCGATTACGCCGTTGACCATGCGACCACTGGCGAACAAGCCGACCATATGCTGGCCACGCAGCATTATGACGCGGTGATTCTCGACATCGGCCTGCCCAAACTGGATGGCTACGAAGTGCTGCGGCGGATGCGGCGCAAAGGCTCCAAAACACCGGTGCTGATGCTCACCGCGCGCGATGCGCTGGAGGACCGGGTCAAGGGACTCGACCTCGGCGCCGACGATTACCTGACCAAACCCTACGACCTGCCGGAACTGGAAGCGCGGGTGCGCTCGCTGATCCGTCGCGGCCAGTCCGGCGGCGGCGCCAGCCTGGTCCACGGTGACCTGACACTGGACACCGCGGGACGACGCGCCACCATCAAGGGCGCACCGCTGGACCTGTCGGCGCGCGAACTGGGCGTGCTGGAAGTGCTGATGCTGCGTTCGGGACGCGTGGTCAGCAAGGAACAGCTCGCCGAGCAGCTCTACGGCTGGGGTGAGGAAGTCGGTGCCAACGCCATCGAAGTCTATGTACACCGGCTGCGCAAAAAACTCGAGTCGGCGGGCGTCAATGTGCGCACCATCCGCGGACTCGGCTATCTGCTGGAAAAAGCCGCGCATGAGTAGAACGCATCTCATAATGTCTCATCGAAACCTCGCGGGCGCCCTGTTACACCTGCGCCGCCCGCGCTCGGCACGTTTTTGAGATGGGTTCCAGTAATCCACGCACCCTGCGCACCCGCCTGCTGTTATGGGTCAGTGGTCCGCTGCTTGCGTTGTGGGTGATCAGCACGCTGATCGACCACGATGTTGCCAGGGGTTTCGTTAATCTCAATTACGATCGCGCGCTGCTCGATACAGCGCTGGACCTCGGACGCAATGTGCGCGAGTCGGGCAACCAGCTCTATCTCGACCTGCCGCAGCCGGTGATCGAAATGCTGATTTCCGGCGAACAGGGCCGTTTTTATTACCGCGCCAACGGCCCCGACGGCGAATACATCACCGGCGACCCGGACCTCGCCGACCCGCCACCCGAGGCAGAGGTGGATCGCATCACTTATTACAACGCCCTCTTCCGCAACGAACCGATCCGCGCCGTCGCACTGCGGGTGCCGGTGCGACCGGGCTCCGGCAAAGGCGCGATCCTGATCCAGGTCGCGGAACGCTCGACCTTGCGCGATGATTTTGCCCGCCAGATCATGCTGCGCATGATGATCCCGCAGGGCATCCTGGTACTGCTGTCCACGCTCGCGGTGTGGTTCGGCGTCGGCATCGGCCTGCGCGCGCTGACGGCCATGCGCCGGGAAATCGAAAATCGCTCACACATTGATCTCAGCCCGATCGAAGAAACCGGAACGCCGGCAGAAATGCGGCCCCTGGCGCACGCAATGAACGACCTGCTGTCACGCCTGAGTGCCGCGCTCGCCGCCCAGCAGCGCTTCATCGCCGATGCTGCGCACCAGCTGCGCACACCGGTGGCCGCGCTGAAAATGCAGGCCGAACTCGCCACGCGGCAGGTGCGCGACGGTGAAGCCGCCGCGACACTGCAGCAGCTGCAGACGGCCGCGGACCACGCGGCGCGCCTGGTCGGCCAGTTGCTGACCCTGGCGCGCGCGGAACCCGGCTCGCACCGCAGCGTGATGCGCCAGGCCGTCGCGCTGATGTCGCTGGCGCGCGACGTCAGCGGGGAATGGGTGCCGCGGGCGCTGAACCGGCAGATCGATCTGGGTTTCGACGACGCTTCCGTGCCGGCAGAAATCAGCGCCGATCCCTTCCTGATCCAGGAAATGCTCAACAACCTGATCGACAACGCCATTCAGTACACCCCAGCCGGCGGGCGCGTCACCGTGCGCGTCCGGCTGCAGGACGGCCAGGCCATGCTGGAAGTGGAGGACGACGGCCCCGGCATCCCGGTTGAAGAGCGGAAAAAAGTATTCGAGCGTTTTTACCGCATGCCCGGCGGGGCGCCGGAAGGTTGCGGCCTGGGGCTGGCCATCGTCCGCGAAATCGCCCAGGGCCACCAGGCAACGGCGGCCGTGCAGGCGGGCGCCAGCGGTCGCGGCACCCGCGTGACCATCATTTTTCCGTCGCCGTAATGATCCCGGCTTTTTCCCGTTCCACCTCCGCTTTTTCCCGTTCCGCACGGCGCTGGGCATCTTCCTGCTGCTGCAGCGCCCACATCTGGGCATAGGCCCCGCCGCTCGCCAGCAAGGCAGCGTGGCGACCACGCTCAATGACACGCCCCTGGTCCAGCACCAGGATTTCATCGGCATCCATCACCGTTGACAGCCGGTGCGCAATCACCAGCGTGGTGCGGCCCTGCGCGATGGCGTTCAATTCCTTCTGGATCGCCTGCTCGGTGCGCGAGTCCAGCGCCGACGTCGCCTCGTCGAAAATCATGATGCGCGGATTTTTCAGTATCGCGCGGGCGATCGCCACCCGCTGCTTTTCACCGCCCGACAGCTTCAGTCCGCGCTCACCGACCATCGCTTCGTACCCATCCGGCAGGCTTTCGATGAAGCCGTGGATGTGCGCAGCCTTCGCCGCCGCGATCACCTCGTCGCGTGTTGCCGCCGGCCGGCCGTACTGAATGTTGTAATAGATCGTGTCATTGAACAGCACGGTGTCCTGCGGCACGATCGCAATCGCGCCGCGCAGGCTGGTCTGGCGCAGCTGGCGGATGTCGATGCCGCTGATGTGGATAGTGCCGCCTGTGACGTCATAAAACCGGTAAAGCAGCCGCGCCAGCGTCGACTTGCCGGCGCCGCTCGCCCCCACCACCGCGACTTTTGCCGCCGGCGGGATTTCGAAGCTCATGCCGTGCAGGATCTGCCGCCGCGGGTCGTAACCGAAATCAACCGCGTCAAAACGCACTGTTGCCGGCCCTTCCGGCACGTCCTGCGCGCCCGGCGCGTCGTCGATCTCGCGGTTCACTTCAAGCAGGCTGAACATGCGCTCCATGTCGATCAGCGCCTGCTTGATTTCGCGATAGGCCATGCCGAGGAAATTGAGCGGGATGTAGAGCTGGATCAGCAGCCCGTTGACCAGCACCAGGTCGCCCAGCGACAACTCGCGCGCCACAACGCCCTGGGCGCAGAGGATCATCAGCAGCGTGGCGGCAACGGCAATGATCGTCGCCTGGCCGACGTTGAGCAGGCCGAGCGAGGCTTCATTCCTGACCGCCATCACCTCGTAACGCTGCAGGCTTTCATCGTAACGCCGCGCCTCGAAATCCTCGTTGTTGAAATATTTGACGGTTTCGTAATTGAGCAGACTGTCGACGGCGCGGGTGTTGGCCTTGGAATCAAGGTCGTTGGCATGCCGGCGGATAGCGGTACGCCACTCGGTGATGCCGATGGTGAACGCGATATAGACCACCACCGCGGCAAAGGTCACGGCGACAAACCGCCAGTCGAATTTGGCAAACAGCACCGCAGCGACCAGCGTGAACTCCAGCACCACCGGGATGATCGAAAACAGCATGAATGACAGCAGCGTGGAAATGCCGCGCGTGCCGCGCTCGATGTCGCGCGACATGCCGCCGGTCTGGCGGTCGAGGTGGAAACGCAGCGACAGGGCATGCAGGTGGCGGAACACCGCCAGTGCGATGCGTCGCGTCGCGCGCTGCGTGACCGGCACAAACACCACGTCGCGCAATTCGGCGAACAGCACCGTCGACAGGCGCAGCACGCCGTAGGCGACCAGCAGCGCCAGCGGCAGCACCAGCACCGCCTGCCTCGCGTCGAGTCCATCGACGATGTCCTTCATCACCAGCGGCACACCGACATTGGCGAACTTGGCCGCCACCAGCAGCGCGAGTGCAAGCACCACGCGCCATTTGTATTCCCACAGGTAGGGCAGCAGCATCGGCACCACGCGCCAATCGCGGCCGCGCGCCGTCGCGGTGGCCAGCGGAGGTGCTGCCGCGCGATCAGCCGTCATGATTTGACCAAAAAAAGGTTTGCCCAAAAGCCAGAAATTTTCATTTTTATCAATAAAACAATTAGTTAAATAAAATTCGTCGCTGCGCAACCGGGCGGCATGCTCTCATTATCCCGGCAGGCGCTCCAGTTGCGCAGTCAGCGGCGCATGATCGGAAATGCGGCCCCAGCGCCGGCCATGGTGGACTCGGACTTCGCGCACCTTGAAACCACGCACGTAAATCCGGTCCAGCCGCAGCACCGGCAGCAACGCCGGATAACTGCGCGCAGGCGCCCCGCCCGCCAGCTCGAACACTTCGTGCATGTTCAGCGGATGCGCCAGTAAATGGGTTGCGCGGTGACGCCAGTACCAGTCGTTGAAATCCCCGGCAACGATCAGCGGTGCATCCGGCGGCACCAGGCGCTCGATGCGCTGGCGCAGGCGCTCCAGCTGGAGTCCGCGGCCGCGCGCGGTCAGCGCAAGGTGCACACAGACGCAATGCAGCGCTTGCGGCCAGTCGGGTATCGCGATTTCACAATGCAGGAGGCCGCGGCGTTCGAAACGGTGCGATGAAACGTCTTCGTTGTCCCAGTTTGTGATCGGGTAACGTGACAGCACTGCGTTGCCGTGATGCCCGGCGTCGTAAACCGCATTTTTGCCGTAGGCATGGCTCTGCCACAGGCTGTCGGCAAGAAACTCGTATTGGGACTGCACCGGCCAGTCGAGATGACGGGCCGCATGCC
>CAMBCD010000131.1 GCA_945863085.1 Bordetella parapertussis | reverse complement strand
AAGGCGAAACAGCGGCCGCTGGTGATCATCACCAGCAACAACGAAAAGGAACTGCCCGACGCCTTCCTGCGCCGCTGCTTTTTCCACTACATCCGTTTCCCGGATCCGGAAACCATGGCGAAAATTGTCGACGTGCATTTCCCTGGCATCAAGAAGCAGTTGCTTTCACAAGCGCTCAACGCCTTTTTCGAAATCCGCGAAGTGCCGGGGCTGAAAAAAAAGCCGACCACCTCCGAGCTGCTCGACTGGCTGAAGCTGCTGATGGCCGAAGACATCCCGCCCGAAGCACTGCACAGCCAGGACACGCACAAGATCGTGCCGCCGCTGCATGGTGCGCTGATCAAGAACGAGCAGGATGTGCATCTGTTTGAGCGGCTGGTTTTTATGTCGCGACGGAAGAACTAATTTAGCTTCAGGGTCAAAATCTTTTTACCGCCAAGACGCGAAGAGCCAAAGCTTTAACCGCCAAGACGCCAAGAACGCCAAGAAGAGCAGATCAAATGCGCGAGCCCGACGAGTTACTGGATGATTTGGCGCGAGTGGTCGTTGATGCTGCGATGGAGGTGCATCGTGAGCTGGGGCCGGGATTTATTGAGAATGTTTATGAGGAGGCGCTTGCGGTGGAATTGCGCCTGCGCAATGTTGAATTTGAACGCCAGAAGTCGGTTGCCGTGTCGTATAAGGGGCACCCCGTCGGTGAGGGAAGAGTAGATCTGCTGGTTGGAGGCGTAATGATTGTTGAGCTTAAAGCGGTGGAGAAACTCCTGCCGGCGCACAAAGCGCAGGTCATTTCTTATCTCAAGGCGAGGGGTAGTGCGCTCGCGCTACTCATTAATTTCAACGAACGCCTATTGAAAGATGGCATTCAACGCATAGTGCTGACCTGAATATGAAATTATTATTTTGTTTTTGTACTTCTTGGCGGTCTTGGCGTCTTGGCGGTGAAAAGGTTTTTCTGTGCTGATCGAGTTTTTCCTCAAGCTGCGCCAGGGCGGCGTGCCGGCATCGATCAAGGAATTCCTGATCCTGATCGAGGCGCTGGAGAAGCAGGTCGCATTCGGCAGTGTCGAGGATTTTTACCATCTGGCCCGCACCTGCCTGGTCAAGGATGAAAAATTCTTTGATCGTTACGACCTGGTGTTCGCCGCCTATTTCAAGGGTGTGGTCGGCATCGACGCGGCTGCCGCGGTGATTCCCGAGGGCTGGCTGCGCAAGCTGGTTGAAAAAAACCTGACCGACGAAGAGAAAAAACTGATCCAGTCGCTGGGCGGCTGGGAGAAGCTGATGGAAACCCTGAAAAAACGCCTCGAGGAACAAAAGGGGCGGCACCAGGGCGGCAGCAAGTGGATAGGCACGGGAGGCACCAGTCCCTTCGGCGCCTATGGTTACAACCCCGAGGGCATCCGCATCGGCCAGCATGAGTCGCGCAACCGCCGCGCGGTGAAAGTCTGGGACCAGCGCGAGTTCAAGAACCTCGATGACACGGTGGAACTGGGCACGCGCAACATCAAGGTGGCGCTGCGCAAGCTGCGCAAATTCGCGCGCACCGGGGCGCCGGAAGAGCTGGACATGGAAGACACCATCCGCTCGACGGCGAAAAACGCCGGCTGGCTGGATCTCAAAATGGTGCCGGAGCGGCACAACGCGGTGAAGGTGTTGCTGTTCCTCGACATCGGCGGTTCGATGGACGACCACATCCGCGTCTGCGAGCAGCTGTTTTCAGCGACGCGCACCGAATTCAAGCATCTCGAGTATTTCTATTTCCACAATTTCCTCTACGAGCGGGTGTGGAAGGACAACCGGCGCCGCGCCACCGAACGCATGGCGACCTGGGATGTGCTGCACACCTATCCGCACGACTACAAGCTGATCATCGTCGGCGACGCCACGATGAGCCCGTACGAGATCACCTATCCCGGCGGCAGCGTCGAGCACAGCAACGAGGAGGCGGGGGCGGTGTGGCTGCAGCGTGCGCTGCAGGTGTATTCGCAGGCCATCTGGCTCAACCCGCAGCCGGAAGCGGTGTGGAATTATCACGAGTCGATCAGCATCACCCGCCAGTTGATGGGCAACCGCATGTTCCCGCTGACCATCGATGGCCTGGATCGCGGCATGCGGCTGCTGACCCGCGCGCAGTAAGCGGCGGCATGGACATCATCACCGTTACGGCGCCCGGCCCTGACCTCGACGCGGTGCGCGACCTGTTCCTCGAATACGCGGGGACGCTCAATTTCAGCCTGTGTTTCCAGGATTTCGAATCCGAACTCGAAGGGCTGCCCGGCGCCTATGCGCCGCCTGCCGGCACGCTGCTGCTGGCGCGTGTCGATGGGGCGGTGGCCGGTTGTGTCGGCCTGCGACCACTGGAGGCAGGGCGCTGCGAAATGAAACGTTTGTATTTGCGCGAATTCTGCCGCGGCAGCGGCGGCGGGCGTGTGCTGGCGGAGCGGGTCATAAGCTTTGCACGCAGGGCAGGTTACAGCAGCATGGTGCTGGACACGCTGCCGCAGATGGTCGCGGCGATGCGGATTTATTACGGCCTGGGTTTTGTGCGCTGTGCGCCGTATTACAACAATGCGCCCATCAACAGCACTTGTCTGGAGCTGGCGCTGTAAGCTGCTGTTCCTGACCTGCAGTTCAAACCCGGACACAGAAAGGTATCCCATGGCTGCACCGGTAGATTCCGCAAAACTGATCGAATTCGCCACCGCCGTCTATACCGGGCAGGGTGTACCCGAAGCGGATGCGCGGCTGGTTGCCGACACGCTGGTGCAGGCCGATTTGTGGGGCCACCAGTCCCACGGCGTGTTGCGCCTCGGCTGGTATCTCGATCGCCTGCGCAACAAGGTGATGAACCCGGTGACACAGCCGGAATTCGTCATCGACGGCGGTGCGATGGCGGTGATTGACGGCCATGACGGCGTCGGCCATGTGCTGGCGAAACTGGCGGCGGAAGAGGCGATCAAGCGCGCGAAACAACACGGCATCGGCGCGGTCGGCGTGCGCATGTCCAACCATTTCGGCACCTGCATGTATTACACGCTGATGGGTGCACGCGAAGGCTGCGTGATGATGCTGACCTCCAATGGCGGGCCGGCGATGGCCCCCTGGGGCGGACGCAAAAAAATCGTTGGCACCAATCCCTGGTCGATTGCGGCGCCGGCAGGCAAACACGCGCCCTTCGTCGTCGACATGGCGAACACCGGCGTCGCGCGCGGAAAAATTTACCTTGCGCGCAACAAGCGCCAGAAAATCCCGCTGGGCTGGGCGATCAATAACGACGGCGTGCCGACCACCGATCCGCAGGAAGCCATCGACGGCATCATCCTGCCGATGGCCGAGCACAAGGGTTACGCGATTGCGGCGATGGTCGACATGATGTCCGGCGTGCTGACCGGCAGCGGTTTCCTGTCGGCGGTGCACAGCCCGTACAAAACGGCGGAAAAAAGCAACTGCGGCCATTTCATGCTGGCAATCAACATCGAGGCGATGCAGCCGCTGGCCGCATTCAATACACGCATGGAGCAGTTTGTCACCGAGCTGAAATCGGTGCCGCTGGCCCAGGGTTTTGACGAGGTGTTTTATCCGGGCGAGATGGAGGCGCGCAACAACACGCGCAACCGTGCGCAGGGCATTCAATTTCCGGATGACACGATTGCCGATCTGAAGCGGATTGCGGCTGAAACCGGGCTGGAGAAGCTGTTGCCGGCGATGTAGCAGGCAGGGGCCTGCTGCCGCCGCTTATTGTCGTCGATCTCCGCCGGGCGGCGGCGCGACTTTCATGATTTCATCGATGGTGGTGATGCCGGCGGCGATTTTCATCGCGCCGCTGATGCGCAGCGGTTTCATGCCGTCCTTGCAGGCGGCGTCGCGGATGGTTTCGAGGTCGGCGGCGGCGACCACGTGTTCGCGCAATGCCGGGGACATGATCATCATTTCGTAAATGCCGACGCGGCCCATGTAACCGGTCATCCGGCATTCCAGGCAACCCTTGTTGATGTAGGTCTTGCCGCGCGGGTTGGCGGCTTTCCAGGGCGTCACCAGGCTGTCCCAGACGGCGTCGTCGTAGTCGTGTTTTTCCTTGCAGTGCGGGCACAGGGTGCGCACCAGGCGCTGCGCCATCACGCCGAGCAGCGTTGACTGCAGCAGGTACGGCGGCACGCCGAGGTCGAGCAGGCGGCTCACCGCCGCGGGCGCGTCGTTGGTGTGCAGCGTGGACAGCACCAGGTGGCCGGTCAGCGCGGCCTGGATCGCCATTTCAGCGGTTTCGAGGTCGCGGATCTCGCCGACCATGATGATGTCCGGATCCTGGCGCATCAGCGTGCGGATGCCGGCAGCGAAATCGACGCCGATGTTTGCCTGCACCTGCATCTGGTTGAAGCTGGGTTCGACCATTTCAATCGGGTCTTCGACGCTGCAGACATTGACCTCGGGCACCGCCAGCTGTTTCAGCGTCGAATACAGCGTGGTGGTTTTGCCGGAGCCGGTGGGGCCGGTGACGAGGATGATGCCGTGCGGCTTGCCGGAAATCTGCGCCCACTTTTTTTCTTCCTCTTCGGAGAAGCCCAGTTCCTTGTAATCCTTGACCAGGTTTTCCGGATCGAAAATGCGCATCACCATTTTTTCGCCGAAGGCGGTGGGCATGGTCGACAGCCGCAGTTCGACTTCGCCGCCGTCGGGCGCCACCGTTTTCAGGCGGCCGTCCTGCGGCCGGCGTTTTTCGACCACGTCCATGCGGCCGAGGACCTTGATGCGCGAGGTCATCGCTGCCATCACCGGCGTCGGAATCTGGTAGACCTGGTGCAGCACGCCGTCAATGCGGAAACGCACATTGCCGGCGTCGCGCCGCGGTTCGAGGTGGATGTCGCTGGCGCGCTGTTCAAAGGCGTAATTGAACAGCCAGTCGCAGATGTGCACGATATGCTGGTCGTTGGCGTCGAGCTGGCCGCTGCGGCCGAGCTGCACCAGTTGTTCGAAGTTGGCGATTTCCGAGACCGCGCCCTTGTCCTTGCTGTTTGCGCCCTTGACCGAGCGGGCAAGGTTGTAGAACTCGACGACATAGCCCTGGATATCGACCGGATTGGCGATGACGCGCTTGATGTCCAGGCGCAGCACCTGTTTCAGCGAGGCCTCCCAGCCGCGCACCCAGGGTTCTGCCGTGGCGATGGTCGCTTCACGGGTGGTCACGCTGACCGGCAGGATCTTGTAGCGCGCGGCATAGGCGTTCGACATCACCTTGGTGACGGCGGTGAAGTCGATCTTGAACGGATCGATGTGCAGATAGGGCAGGCCGACTTTGTCGGCGAGCCACTGGGTCAGTGCTTCGACAGTGAGCAGCTTGCGCGGATTTTTCGGGTCTTTCCATTTCTGGTCGGCGACCACCACCAGCGGATGTACGTCGCTGCGGCTGTGGCGGCGGTTGGCGACCAGTTTTTCGCCCTCATCCCGGGGTACCAAGCCGTCGGAGATCAGGTCGCTGACGATTTGCGCCAGCGTCAGCGGCCGGTCACCCTGGGACGGCGCGACGGGGGTGGAGGGTGCGGCGGGTGTGGGCGCAGGACACATGGAGGGTGAATATACCAATTTCTTCAATGATTTACCGGGATGTGTCGGATCCGTGGCAAAGGCTCCTCTGCAAGGCCGGCCCAAGTTCTCATCTGCACTTATAAAGTGCAGATATTCCTCATTCGCACCAATTATGTGCTTTATGATGCGGCTGTCCGATCATAATATTAATAAAAACAACAGCTTGTTATCAGGAACAAGTATTGCTTTGTAGTTCCGGGTTAATTTTCAAGGGGGGAGACCCATGGAAGCCGTAAAAATCAGCACCGACACCTTGTTCATCCTGCTTGGCGCCATCATGGTGCTGGCGATGCATTCCGGCTTTGCGTTTCTGGAAGTCGGCACGGTGCGCCGCAAAAACCAGGTCAATGCGCTGGTCAAGATCCTGACCGACTTCGCGGTATCAACCATTGTTTATTTTTTCGTCGGTTACGGCGTGGCCTATGGCGTGTCGTTCATGGTCGGCGCCGAACAGCTGACGCAGAAAAGCGGCTTTGAAGTCACCAAGTTCTTTTTCCTGCTGACCTTTGCCGCGGCGGTGCCGGCGATCATTTCCGGCGGCATTGCCGAACGTGCAAGGTTTTATCCGCAGCTGGCGGCAACGGCGGTCATCGTCGGCCTGATCTACCCGTTTTTTGAAGGCATTGCGTGGAATAACCGCTACGGCGTGCAGGCATGGATCGAGTCGGTCGCAGGCTCCCCCTTCCATGACTTCGCCGGTTCGGTGGTGGTGCACGCGGTGGGCGGCTGGCTGGCGCTGGCCGCGGTGATCCTGCTCGGACCACGCATCGGCCGTTATCCGAAAGAGGGCGGCGTCGCCGCGCAGCCGCCGTCGAGCATTCCCTTTCTTGCGCTGGGCGCGTGGATCCTGACCGTCGGCTGGTTCGGTTTCAACGTGATGTCGGCGCAGACCATCGACAAGATTTCCGGTCTGGTCGCGGTTAATTCGCTGATGGCGATGGCCGGTGGCATTGTCGCGGCACTGATCGTCGGTCGCAATGATCCGGGTTTTGTCCACAACGGACCGCTGGCCGGACTGGTCGCGGTCTGTGCTGGTTCCGACGTGATGCATCCCGCAGGCGCACTGGCCACCGGCGGTGTTGCGGGTGCACTGTTTGTCTACATGTTCACGCTGACGCAGAACAAACTGAAAATCGACGATGTGCTCGGCGTGTGGCCGCTGCACGGGCTGTGCGGCGTATGGGGCGGCATCGCCTGCGGCATTTTCGGGTCGAAGGCGCTGGGCGGTTTGGGTGGAGTCAGCCTGACCGCGCAGCTGATCGGCACCGGGCTGGGCGTGGTGATTGCGCTGGTTGGCGGTTTTGTTGTTTACGGTGCGCTGAAAGCCATAGTCGGCATCCGGCTGGATCGTGAGCAGGAATTCAACGGCTCCGATCTGTCGATCCACAAGATTGGTGCGACTTCGGAGAACGATTCGGGCTGGTAATTCCCATTACGTCATTCCAGCGCGCCCCGAAGGAAGTCCCCTTGGGGGGCAAGCCGGAATCCAGTCAGGCATCCGCGGTTTCGATGCTGCATTTCTGGACCCCGGCGTTCGCCGGGGTGACGAATTTAGTAGATCAGAACGTCGCGGTGCCACGCATCGCGTAACAGCCCGCGGCGTTCGCGGTCCACAGTTCGGCGGATTTGCCGTCGGCCGACGGCTGGCCATTGACGCTGAAGGTTTCCTGGTGAAACACCGGATGCGTGGCGCGGTAGTCCAGCGTGCGCACCGGGCGCGGGTCGCTGCGGCGGCAGAGGTCCAATAACAGCGTGGTCTGCAGCGGGCCGTGCACGATCAGGCCCGGATAACCTTCGACATCGCGGCAGTAGTCGATGTCGTAATGGATGCGGTGGGC
>CAMBCD010000130.1 GCA_945863085.1 Bordetella parapertussis | reverse complement strand
AACAGCGGCGTCTTGCCGAACTCGGTGATATTGGCGAGGATCGGCACCTTCACTGCATCGGCGAATTTTTTGTACATCGACAGCTCGGTGATCGCTTCCGGGAAAATCATGTCGGCGCCGGCTTCGACGCAGGCCACCGCGCGTTCGATTGAAGCGTCCAGCCCTTCGATCGCCAGTGAATCGGTACGCGCGATGATCACAAAATTGCTGTCGGTCTTGGCATCGGCCGAGGCCTTGATGCGGTCGACCATCTCGTCCTTGCTGACGATTTCCTTGTTCGGCCGGTGGCCGCAGCGTTTTTGCATCACCTGGTCTTCGATGTGCATGGCGGCCGCGCCGAACTTGATCAGCGACTTCACGGTGCGGGCAATGTTGAAGGCGCCGCCGAAACCGGTATCGACGTCGACCAGCAGCGGCAGGCTGCAGGTGTCGGTAATGCGGCGGATGTCGGTCAGCACATCGTCCAGCGTGGTGATCGCCAGGTCGGGCACGCCCAGCGAGCCGGCCGCGACACCGCCGCCCGACAGGTAAATGGCCTTGAAGCCACTGCGTTCGGCCAGCCGGGCATGGTAGGCATTGATGGCGCCGACGATCTGCAGCGGTTTTTCAGCGGCGACTGCGGCACGGAACTGGGCGCCGGGCGACTGGCGGGCGGTGGCTGGGGGAAGTGAGGCGGTCATGGTCGGGGCTCCTGTATGACAACGGCAGCCTCAGGGGCTGCCGGAATGGGGACACGGACGAAAATGTGGACTTGGACAAAATCCTGGGGTGGGTAGGCAGGGACAGCCTGCGATGGCTGTCCGATATCTGGACAAAACCAATTTACGGGTGAGAAATAGTCCCCGAAAAGATAGCACAGGACCGGCTATTCCGCTAGGACAGACACGGTGGCATAATCCCTCCTCCCAAGTCTCACGATTCGGACTAGTTCGGATAAAACCCATGGCCACTGCGAAAAATTCCGACGACGACAATCAAGGTCGTCTGACCGGCACCCAAAGTATCGAACGCGCATTGCTGCTGCTGCGCGAAATCGCCGCACACAACCGTTCCGGCTCGCGGCTGCTTGATCTCGCCACGCGCACCAGCCTGCAACGGCCGACCGTGCATCGCATGCTGAAATGCCTGGCGCACGAAGGCATGGTGCAGCAGGACTCGGAGACCCACCGCTATTTCCTTGGGCCCATGGCCTTCGAACTCGGACTGACCGCCGCACCGCGCTTCAACCTGCGCGAAATCTGCCATCCGGCGATGACGCGTATCGCCGAAGCCACCGGCGACACCATATTCCTGACCCAGCGCAGCGGACTCGACGCGGTCTGCATCGACCGCCACGAAGGCACTTTCCCGATCAAGACCTTCACCCTCGAAGTCGGCGTGCGCCGACCGCTGGGTGTGGGCACCGGCAGCCTGGCCATCCTTGCGGCGCTGCCCGAAGAAGAATTCCGCAGCATCATCAACAGCAACGAACCGCGGCTGCAGGAACATGGCCTGAACGGTCCCACGCTGCTGTCGCAGGCGCGCAAGGCACAGAAACTCGGCTATGCCGTGCGTGAAACACCGACGCTGGCGGGTGTGCGTTCGCTCGGCCAGGTACTGCGCAACCAGAGCGGCGTGCCGTTTGCCGCGCTGTCGATTTCGGCGATTTCCAGCCGCATGGCTGATCGCCGCATTCAGGAACTGTCGACCCTGCTGCGCAACGAATCACGGCTGATCGAACGTCAGATCGCCAACGGCATGGAAATCCGGTAAAAAACCGGATTAGCGGGCACCACGAACCCGCAGCAGCACCATGGCAATACGAGGAGAATCCCGATGAAGGTTGTGCAAAGCGCGCTCAGCGCCCTGTTTCTCGGAACCGCGATGATCGCCGGTGCCCACGCCCAGGCCTGGCCGGCCAAACCGATCCGTTTTGTCGTGCCCTACCCGCCCGGTGGCAGCAATGACGTGCTGACCCGCATCACTGCGCAGGCGATGGCACCTGGACTGGGCCAGCAGATCGTCATCGACAATCGCGGCGGCGCCGGCGGCATGATCGGTGCCGACAACGTCGCCAAATCGCCTGCCGATGGTTACTCCGTCGTCAACGTCCAGGCCTCGTTCACGGCCAATGCCGCACTGCGGACCAAAATGGCTTATGACCCGATCAATGATTTCGCCTACATCGGCATGATGGCGCGCGGCCCGCTGCTGGCCGTGGTGCACCCGTCGCTGCCGGTGAAAAATATCCGTGAACTGGTCACCCTCGCCAAAAGCAAACCGGGACAGATCAACTACGGCTCGACCGGCACCGGCGGCCACAACCACCTGGCCACCGAATTGTTCAAACGCATGGCCGGCATCAACATCGTGCACGTACCGTACAAAGGTGTCGCCCCGGCGCTGACCGACCTGATGGGCGGCCATACGCAACTGGTGATGACCAGCCTGCCCTCGGCAATGACCCAGGTCCAGGCCGGACGGCTGAAAGCCCTCGCAGTCGGCAGCGAAAAACGTTCCTCGTTCATGCCGGAAATGCCGACCATCGCCGAATCCGGCGTGCCGGGCTATATGGCGGAGTTCTGGTGGGGTCTCGCTGCGCCGTCAAAAACACCGGCGGATATCGTCAACCGCCTCGCTACCGAACTGACCAGGGCCCTGCAGTCACCCGAACTCAAACAGCGTTTTGCCACTGAAGGCGCCGAGCCCAGCGTGATGTCGCGCGAACAATTCACCGGCTTCGTCAAAAACGAAATCACGCGCTGGCGCAAAGTTGCGCAGGACACCGGCATCAAGCCGGAGTAACGCCGAATGGGCGTGCAACAGCGCTCTTATGACACAACCGCGCGAGGCGCGCTCAACGGCGTGCGCATCATCGATGCCTCGCGCCTGGTTGCCGGCAACACGCTGACCCAGGTGCTGGGCGACTTCGGAGCCGAAGTCATCAAGATCGAGCCGCCTGCCGGCGACACGCTGCGCGCGTGGAAAGTCGAACAGGTCGATACCAACTGGAAGCTGTACGCCCGCAACAAAAAAAGCCTGGGCCTCGAACTGCGCAAACCCGAGGCGCGCGAACTGCTGCTGAAACTGGTTGAAAAGGCCGCCGTGTTCGTCGAAAGTTTCCGTCCCGGCACCCTGGAAAAAATGGGCCTCGGCGCCGATGTGCTGCTGGCGCGCAACCCGAAGCTGGTCATCGTGCGCATCTCGGGCTGGTGCCAGGAAGGTCCCTACAAAAAACGTCCGGGTTTCGGCACTCTGGTCGAGGGCATGTCGGGTTTCGCCGCGCTGAACGGTTTTGACGACCGCGAGCCGGTGCTGCCGCCGATGTACCTCGCCGATACCATCGCCGGACTGTACGGCGCGACCGGCGTGATGATCGCGCTGCGCGAAGTGGAGCACAACGGCGGCAAAGGCCAGATCATCGACCTGCCGCTGCTTGATCCGCTGTTCGCGGTGCTGGGGCCGCAGGCCGCCAATTACCGGCTGACCGGAAAAATCAAACCGCGCACCGGCAGCCGTTCGACCAATGCCGCACCGCGCAACGCCTACAAATGCAAGGACGGCAAATATGTTGGTCTGTCGGCCTCGATCCAGAAAATGGCCGAACGCGTGTTCGAGTCCATCGGCCGCGCCGACCTGATCAGCAATCCGCGTTACAAAACCAACGCCGACCGTGTGCGCCACGCCGCAGAACTTGACGCCATCATCGGCGAGTTCATTGCACAACGCACGCAGGCGGAAAACGTCGCCTTTTTCGAAAAGGCTGACGTCACCATCGGGCCGATTTACGACATCTCGCAGATCGTTGAAGATCCCCACGTGCTGGCGCGCGAACTGATCGCTGATTATCCCGATGCCGACATGGGCACATACCCGATGCACCATGTCGTGCCGCGGTTATCGGGCACGCCCGCCTCCATACGCACGCCGGCGCCGAAAATCGGTGAACACAATGCGGCGCTGCTGGCCGAGCTCGGCATTGATGAAGCGACATACCAAAAACTGCTGGCTGCGGGCATCGTCTGCGCCGGCAACACGGCGCCTGCAGCCGAAGAATGACCCTGCGGCCACGCCGCTTAACCACTGCTGAAGGATTCATTCATGTACCGTGAACTCCCCGTCTGGCGCTCGTTGATGTATGTCCCGGTCAACGTCGAAAAATTCGTCGACAAGGCCCACACCCGCGGCGCCGACGTAATCCAGCTCGACGTCGAGGACAGCGTGCCGCCGGCGGAAAAAGCCAACGCGCGCAAACTCATCGAAAAAAATGCGGCGCGGGTCAAACGCGGCGGCGCTGATGTCGTGGTGCGCATCAACCAGCCGCTGTCGCTGGCGGTGCGCGACCTTGAAGAAGCCATCTGTCCCGACGTCGACGGCATCGCCGTGACCAAGGCCACCGGCGTCTCGCACCTGCAGCTGCTCGACGAACTGGTCAGCGAGCTGGAGCAGAAACGCGGCATGGCGGTCGGCCACACCAAATTCATCACCATGATTGAAACGCCGGAAGCGTTTTTCAAGATCCGTGAAATCACCACCGCCAGCAGCCGCATCATTGCCTGCAACATCGGCGGCGAGGACTACGCGCTGAACTGCAACATGCAGCCCACCGGCGACGCGCTGTTCTATCCGAAACAACACATGATGTTTGCCGCCAGCGCCGCCGGCATCATGCCGCTGGGGTTTGTCGACAGCCTCGCCACCTTCGGCGACTGGGAAAACTTCCGCAAAATGGTACGGCGCTCACGCGATTTCGGTTTCATGGGCGCCGGCTGCATCCACCCCGGCCAGGTCACCATCGTCAACGAGGAATACAAACCCAGCGCGGCGGAAGTCGAATACGCTCGCAAGGTCATCGCGCTGGACAAGGAAGCCGCGGCCGCCGGCCGCGGTTCATTCGCACTCGACGGGAAAATGATCGACATTCCGATCATCGTCCGCGCTGAACGCCTGCTCAAACGTTTTGATGCGATCACTGCGCGTGAGTCAAAAACCCTGGCCGCAATGAAGGGCTGACGCCCCGCCGCCGCGGGTGCTGCGCGGCGGTTTTATTTTTCTTTCCTCGACGTGTCGGCTACGATGACGCGTCACGCCGGCTTCCGGCCTGCGGGCACTCTGGGAGGAGTTATGAAAAATATCAATAAAATCAATGGTTTGTTGTTTTTTCTCGCACTGGCTGTCGGTACCTCACCGGCATTGGCGCAACCCGCCGCGAAATTCCCCACGAAACCGGTGCGCATCATCGTCGCGTTCCCGCCGGGCAGTTCCACCGACATCGTGGCGCGCGTGGTCGGTGAACGGCTGACGGAGGCCTGGGGCCAGAACGTGATCATCGAGAACCGTCCCGGTGCGTCCGGCAACATCGGCACCCAGGTCGCACTCCGCGCCAACCCCGACGGTCACACGCTGTTCATGAACAGTTCGGCGATTGCGGTCAACGTCAGCCTGTATGCAAAACCGGGTTACGCGATGAAAGACATCGTGCCGATATTGCAGGGACCGACCACACCCAACCTGATCACGGTGCATCCGTCAGTGAACGCCAAAACGCTGCAGGAACTGATCGCACTGGCAAAATCGAAACCGCTGAGTTACGGCTCATCGGGCACCGGCACCACGCCGCACCTCGACATGGAACTGTTGTTCAAAACGCTGGCCAAGGTCGACATTACCCATGTGCCGTACAGCCCCGCAGCTGCGGCCTCCGCCGTGGTCGGCAACCAGGTGCCGATCGGCTCGACCTCGATGCCGCCGGCGGTGCCCTTTGTCAAAAACGGGCGCTTGCGCGCCATCGCCGTGACCACGGCCAAACGCTCCGCGGTGCTGCCCGAGGTGCCGACCGTCGCCGAATCGGGTTTCCCCGGATTTGATGATTACACCTGGTTCTCGGTGTTCGCACCCGCTGGTGTGCCCACGGCCGTCGTCAACCAGATTAACCGCGATTTCACTGCTGCAATCCAATCGCCGGCGGCGAAGGAACGCCTCAGCGCACTGTCGCTGGAATTCGCACCGAACACGCCGGCCGAATTCGCGGCCCGGCTGAAAACGGAAGTCGCCAAATACGCGCAGATCGTCAAACAGTCCGGCGCGCGCGTCGACTGAACGCGACAACCACTGATGCGCAACGTCTCCGCCACCAGCATCACCCAGGCTGTCGTCCATTCCTTCGACGGCGCCGCCGATCCGCGTTTCAAACACCTGATCGAGCGCCTGACGCACCATCTGCATGCCTTTGCCCGCGACGTGGAGCTGACGCCGGAGGAATGGAAAGCCGGCATCGACTTCCTGTATCGCGCCGGCAAAATTTCGGATGAGGCACGCAACGAGTTCATCCTCACTTCCGATGTGCTCGGACTCTCCTCGCTGGTCGACCTGCTCGCCAGCGGCGCCGGTGGCACCGAACGCAGCGCACTCGGGCCGTTCCACGCCGAAGGCTCACCCTTGATCGAGGTCGGTGGCGACATCAAAAAAAACAATGACGGCGAGCCGATGCTGGTGCGGGGATGCGTGACGGACGGGGACGGGCGTCCCGTCGCCGGCGCGCAGCTTGATTTCTGGCAGGCTGCGGTCAACGGCAAATACTGGCAGCAGGATCCGGCACAGGATCCGCACAACCTGCGTTTTCGCATGACCACCGGCGCCGACGGCGTATACGCTTTCACGACAGTGCGCCCCGCCCCGTACACCGTGCCCTATGACGGCCCGGTCGGCGACCTGCTGCGCGCCGGCGGCCGCCACGCCTGGCGGCCCGCGCATTTCCATTTCATCGTGAGTGCTGCGGGCTGCCGGGCGCTGACCACTGAAGTGTTTTTTGCCGATGACCAGTACATCGATGAAGATGCCGTGTTCGGTGTACGCGAGTCACTGCTGGTGAAAACCCAACTCGCATCCGACGCCGCACTGGCACAGCGTTACCGCCTGCCGCTGCCTTATCACAGCGTGGAGTTTGACTTCCGCCTGACAGGGTGTTGAAAAAGCCGCACCGTAACCGCCACTGCGCGCGGCGCATGCCTTAAAATTGCGGCCTTACCCCGCAACAACCGAGGCACCCAAGCATGTCCGCAGATCTGGAATCCCTGAAACAATGGATAGGCCGCACGGAAACGGCCATCGACTACGTCACCATCCCCTCAGTCGACCGCCTGTCGGCGACACTGGACCGCGAGGACCATTTCCCCAAAACGGGCGACCCCCTGCCGATCGGCTGGCATTCCATCCTGTTCCCGCGCATCGTGCGCCATTCGCAGATCGGCCCCGACGGCCATCCGCAGCGCGGCGACTTCCTGCCGCCCGTGCCGCTGCCACGGCGCATGTTCGCCGGCAAACGCACGACCTTCATCGCACCGCTGCTGGTCGGCGACGAAGTACGGCGCGAATCGACGATCCAGAACGTCACCATCAAGGACGGGCGCAGCGGGCGCATGGTGTTTGTCACCGTGAAAACCGACATC
>CAMBCD010000129.1 GCA_945863085.1 Bordetella parapertussis | reverse complement strand
GCCATCGCCTGCATTGCGGTGGTCTCGGCACTGGCCATCACCCTGTATGCCGCCTCCGAGGATCTCGAGGAAGGACTGGTCGATCAGATCGTCAGCGAAGAAATGGATTTCCTGATCCAGCATCAGCGTGAAAATCCGTCCATCGTCCGGGAGCCAGGCCCGAATCTGCAATATTACGTAGTACGCACGGCGTCGGATCTGCAGCGCGTTCCGGAAAAAATGCGCGGCCTGGCGGCCGGTATGCACGAAATCGGCCGCGACATCGACGAACAGCACGTTGCCGTGCGCGTCGTCGACAGCGTCCGCTACATCGTGGCCTACGACGCGGGCCCGCACGAGTTACGGGAACAACAGTTCAGAAGACTCGTGCTGTTCGCCCTGGCCACCATCATGGTGGTGGCTGCAGTACTGGGCTACTGGATCGCCGGCCTGCTCACCCATCAGATCACGGATCTCGCCGCCCGTGTGGCCTCGCTCGACCCCGGATTGAGCCGCGCCCCGCTGGCGCAGGAGGGACAGGACGCGGAAGTCTCGGCACTGGCCCTTGCGCTTGACCAGTACGAAACCCGCATCCGCGAACTGATCGCCAGGGAACAGGAGTTCACCGGCAATGCCAGTCATGAATTGCGCACTCCGCTGACAGCGATCCGCACCAGCTGTGAACTGCTGGAAACGGAACCCGGGCTGAGCGACAAGACCAGGGCGCGCATTTCCGGGATTGCCACCGCCGCCAAACGCATGACCGGGCAGATCGAAATGCTGCTGTTCCTCGCCCGGGCGCAGGCCGCCGGCACCCGGGAAACCGTGGCCATTGCAGAATGCGTAAACGACGCAGTGCGGCCGCTGCTCACGGAAATCGCAGCCAAACAACTCCTGTTCGAAAACACCGTCCCTGCCGAGGCCGTGCTGACACTCAACCGGCAGGCGCTCGACATCGTCATCACCAACCTGCTGCGCAACGCAGTGATGTACACCGGACACGGCCATATTCGCGTCAGCCTGGATGACGGCTGGCTGACCGTTGCCGACTCCGGTGCCGGCATAGCGCCCGAACAGTTGCCGCACATTTTCGGGCGATTCCACCGTGGCAGTGAACAGGGCGAAGGTTTCGGACTCGGCCTCGCCATCGTCAAACGCATCTGCGATCACCACGGCTGGCAAGTCGAAGCCGACAGTGCTCCGTACCGGGGCTCCACATTCCGCGTCAAACTGTCGTGACCGCCCGACCCGGGCGTTCCTCACAAATCCTTCACACCCTGCACACAATTTCCTGACAAGCCCCGCCCTATCCTGCGGGCATGCTTGCACAAACAACAACCGCAGCACCCGCCCGCCTGTCCGGCGGCAATGAAACCCCCACGCAGCCCCGCTGGCGTTTTGGCGCGGTCAACGGTGAAATGCGCAGCGACATAGAGCACTTCATCGCCGCGGGATTTCTGAAGGCTTACGGTGCGCGCCTCAGCGAATTCATGCCGGAATTGATGGGGCTCTACCATGATGACGCCCTGGTCGCGGCCTGCGGCCTGCGCCCGGCGGCAAGCGGAACGCTGTTTCTGGAGCAATACCTCGATCACCCCGCTGACATCGCACTGCACCGCGCGACCGGCGCAACAGCCGACCGGAAAAAAATCATTGAGGTCGGCAACCTGTCGGTATCCCGTGCCGGTTACGCACGCCATTTTGTGGCCTGGCTCACCCGTCACCTGCACGACTCCGGCATGCAATGGGCGCTGTTCAGCGCAGTGCCGGCTTTGCGCAACAATTTCCTGCGCCTCGGCATACCAATGATCACGCTGGCGCCTGCGGACCCTGAGCGCCTGACCGGCAATGCCCGTGCCACCTGGGGCAGTTATTACGACCAGCATCCGCAGGTGACTGCAGTCCATGTCGACACCGCGTTCGCAACCCTGGCCGGCAAGCAATGCCCTCCGTGATATCGGCGCTGGCCGGATATGCCGGGTCACAGCCGGCGCGGCGTGCCGTCAGTGATGGCCGGCAGGTGCTCGATTACGGCAGCCTGCATGCCGCCGTCAGCACCGTCTCCGCGCAATTGCGCGAAAACAGCCACGGCACTGTTGCACTGGCGCTCGAAAACAGTCCGGCCTGGATCATCAGTGACCTGGCCGTACTCGCAAGCAGGCTGCCCTGCCTGCCCCTGCCCCCGTTCTTCACCGCGACACAACAATCCCATGCATTGCGGGATGCCGGTGCGGACTGGCTGCTCACCGACCGCCCGGACTTTTACGCTGCACTGCTGCAGCAACAATCGATTCCCGCAGCAAGAGTTGATGACGTCGATCTTGGCGGCATCGTGATCGCGCAGTTCCGACTGTCCAATCCGCCGGCCCGGCTGCCGCCGGGAACAGTAAAAATCACTTATACCTCCGGCACCACCGGCACCCCCATGGGCGCCTGCCTGTCCGCTGCAGCGATGGAAAACGTGGCGCAGAACCTGGCTGCGGCCACCGGCATGACGTCCCGCGATCGCCACCTCTGCCTGTTGCCGCTGGCGACACTGCTCGAAAACATCGGCGGCATTTATGCACCCCTGCTGTCCGGCGCCTGCATGCTGCCGTCGGCCGGATCCCAGGCTGCTGACACCATCGCCATCAGCGGAAATTACGGTGCGGCACTCGCCGGCATGCTCGACACCGCAGGGGCGACGACGGCGATCATGATTCCGCAGATGCTGCATGCGCTGGTCACCGCGATTGAAACCGGCACGCCGCGACCGGCGACGCTGCGTTTTCTGGCGGTGGGCGGCGCACGGGTCCCGCCTGCCCTGCTGGTGCGTGCCGCGAGTACCGGCCTGCCGGTGTTTGAAGGTTACGGCCTGTCCGAATGCGCGTCCGTGGTCACGCTGAACACCGCAGCCGCCTGCCGGCCCGGCAGCGTCGGCCGGCCGCTGCCGCATGTCGGAATTGATTTTGCCCGCGACGGCGAGATCCTGGTACTCGGCGCCGGCTTCCTTGGCTACGCCGGCGACAGCGCAAGCGCCGGCGAACCCTGGCATACCGGTGATCTCGGCCGCATCGACGCCGAAGGTTTCCTGCATCTGACCGGCCGCAAAAAAGACCTGTTCATCACGAGCTTCGGCCGCAACGTTGCGCCGGACTGGGTTGAAAGCGAACTCGCGCTGCAACCGGCCATTGCCCAGGCCTGGGTCCATGGCGAAGCACGGCCGTGGAATGCGGCTGTCATCGTCGCCCGCAGTGGTGCGACAGCACAGGACGTCAGCGCTGCCATAGCGGCGGCCAACCGCAAGCTGCCCGCTTATGCGCAGGTACGGCACTGGCTGGCCGCCGATGAACCTTTCAGCAGCGAGAACGGCGAACTCACCACCAACGGCCGCATGCGCCGCGCCGTAATCGCCGCACGCTATGCGTCTCGTATTAATCAACTTTACCTGGAGCAAGCCTGTGAATTTTCATGACCAGCTACTGGCCGCAACAACTGCTGAACGCGACGCACTGCTCGCCATCCCGTTCATCCGCGATGGTGCCACGGGAAAACTGCAGCACGCTGATTACGTCGCGTTCCTGACCGAGGCCTACCATCACGTCAAACACACGCTGCCGCTGCTGATGGCCTGTGGTGCGCGCCTGCCCGCGCGGCTGGAGTGGCTGCGCGCGGCGATGGGTACTTATATCCAGGAGGAAACCGGGCACCAGGAGTGGATACTCAACGACATCAGCGCCTGCGGCGGGGATGCCGAAACCGTGCGCAAAGGCCACCCTGCACTGGCCGCGGAATTGCTGGTCGCCTATGCCTACGACACCATCGCCCGCGGCAACCCCGTCGGTTTTCTTGGCATGGTGCTGGTGCTGGAAGGCACCAGCACCGCAGTGGCACTGCATGCCGCAGAAGCACTGCGACAGTCGCTCCAGTTGCCAGCGCAGGCATTCAGCTACCTGAGCTCGCATGGCGCGCTCGACCAGGAACACACCCGCTTTTACGCCACGCTGGTCAATCGCATCGACGACGCTGATGACCGCGCGGCTCTGATACACGGCGCCCGCGTGTTCTACCGGCTTTATGGCGATGTGTTCCGCGGCCTCGATGCCGGCCGCAGCCGCCAGCCGGTACCCGCAAGGAAATGCGCATGAAGCTCCACGGAAGCCGCGTCCTGCTGACCGGCGCCGGCAGCGGCATCGGCCGCAGCCTGGCGCTGGCCCTCGGCGCCCGTGGCGCAAAACTCATACTGGTCGGGCGCAACATCGCACGACTGGACGAAACAGTCCGTCAAGTCACCGCCAACGGTGGTAACGCCAGCGCAGTGGCGCATGATCTCGGTGATCCCGAAGGCCATGACCGGCTGGTGCAGTCAACCGTCAGCCGGCTCGGCGGCATTGACCTGCTGATCAACAATGCCGGCATTTCCGGTTTCGGTGAATTTGTCCGGGAAAATCCCGCAGCCATCGATGACATCATCAATATCAACATCTCTGCGCCGCTGCTGCTGACGCGGGCCGTGCTGCCGGTCATGCTGGCGTCCGGCAAAGGCCGCATCGTCAATGTCGGCTCCATCCTCGGTTCCATCGGCTTTCCGCATTTCGCCACTTACTCCGCCAGCAAATTCGCATTGCGTGGATTCTCCGAGGCCTTGCGGCGCGAGCTTGCGGGTACCGGCGTCGGAGTCAACTACGTCGCGCCGCGCACCACGCGCACCACCTTCAACTCCGACGCACTGCACCAGCTCTCCGCCGCCAGCGGCGCGGCCATTGACGACCCCGCAACGGTTGCCGCCATCATCGTCGACGCCATCAATGCCGATCGCAACGAAGTCTACATCGGCTGGCCGGAAAAACTGGCGGTGCGGCTGAATGCGCTTCTGCCCGGCCTCATCAGTACCGCCATCGGCAAACAGGTCGCCGCTGCGCGACAGCTGTTGCGCAACCCCGGCACCTGATTCGCATCAAAATCACAGGGGCCATATAAATATGAATAAAATCAATAACTTATTAATTACCCGCGAACGCTTCAGCCGCTACGGCCTGCTGACGATGCTGGCGGGATTTTATTTGATGGTATCGGGTGCCACGCGCCTGACCCTGGCCGGCAAAGCCTGGGCTGCGCAACAAATCCAGTGGCTGGAAATACCGCGCATCCTGTTGTTCGGACTGGGCTTCGATCTGGTGACCTGCGTCTACCTGGTGATGCCGCTGGCGATCTACCTGCTGCTGGTGCCCGAACGCCTGTTCCGTTCGCGCATCCACAAGGCGCTGGTATGGAGCGTGTTCGCGGCGCTGTGTTTCGGGCTCAGCTATCTTGCTGCAGTCGAATATTTCTTTTTTGATGAATTCAACGCCCGTTTCAATTTTGTCGCAGTCGAATACCTGATTTACCCGCACGAAGTCTTTATCAACATCTGGCAATCCTATCCGGTGGGCACCGCGCTCGCCGTCAGCGCAGCCATTGCTGCGGCAGTGGTGTGGCGCCTGCGCCATCGCCTCCACGGGACGTTGGCTACGGGAACCCGCTTCGCACATCGCCTGCGCCTGACCCTGATGCTTGCCGCTTTGCTGGTACCGCTGCACCTCTCCATAGACTCCAGTTCGGCACATACAGGGCAGAACCGTGTAGCAGACGAACTGTCAGGCAACGGTCTGTATTCCTTTTTCAGCGCGGCGATGACCAGCCGGCTTGATTATGAACAGTACTACCTGACGCTGCCGAAGGACGAAGCTGCGACCCGCGCCAGGGCGCTGGTGGCGCAAGCAAACACGCACTTCATTGACGGCGCGGCGAGCCCCATCGCACGCCATGTCAACCACGATGCACCTGCAAAACGCCTGCATGTAATCGTCGTACTGGAAGAGTCACTCGGCGCCGAGTTTGTCGGCGCCTATGGCGCGGCGCAAAGCTTTACCCCCAACCTCGACCGTATCGCCGCACAAAGCCTGGTCTTTGCCAACACCTATGCCAGCGGCACACGCACCGTGCGCGGCATGGAAGCCGTCACGGCATCGTTCCCGCCGGTGCCCGCCGAATCCATCGTCAAGCGGCCGCACAATGAACACATGTTCAACTGGTCCACGGTGATGAGCGAACAGGGTTACAGCCCGACCTTCATCTACGGCGGCTACGGCAGCTTCGACAACATGAATGCGTTTTTCGGAAGCAACGGTTATCGCATCATCGACCGCAGCGATTTCGACACGCCGAAATTCAGCAATATCTGGGGTGTCAGCGACGAAGACCTGTTCCGCAACGCGCTGGCCGAGTTTGACCGCCAGCAGGCTCGCGACGAACGGATTTTCTCGGTGATCATGACCACGTCCAATCACAAGCCGTTTACATTTCCCGATGGCGTGCCCGGTGTCAAAGCCAGGGGCGGCGGACGCGAAGCCGGTGTGCGTTATGCAGATTACGCACTGGGTCGCTTCGTCGATGCATTGCAGCGACGCCCGTACTTCAGGGATACGCTGGTCGTGATCGTTGCCGACCACGGCGCGCGGGTCTATGGCCGTGAGGACATTCCACTGGCCACTTACGCCATCCCCTTCATGGTCTACAACCCCCGTCACATCGCGCCGGGACAGGTGGCCGTACCGGTCAGCCAGCTTGACGTCGCGCCCACGGTACTGGGACTGCTGAACTTCAGTTACGACAGCACCTTCTTCGGCCGTGATGCCCTGGCCGGCGGCACATCCAACATCCTGCTCAACCACAACCGTGACATCGGGCTCTACAAGGACAATGCCCTCACCCTGCTGGGCTTCCGCAAAAGCACCGGCACCATGAAATACGATGCAACGACACGCCAGCAATCGGCAGTGCCTGACGACGAGCAGGCCCGGCGTGACGTCACCAGCGTGTTCCAGCTTGCGCACACGCTGTACGCCGAACACCGCTACCGTGTCCGCTGATGCCGGAGTTGTCCGGGAAACCATCCCCCGGCGCTGGCTGATTGCCCCGCTCGTGCTGCTCGCGGGCTTGTTCGCGATGGAAACCACAAACATCGACCGCACGATCAGCCACTGGTTTTATGACAGCGCCGCGCATGCCTTCCCGTTGCGCCAAACCTTTTTCTTCGACACCGTGCTGCACCACTGGACAAAATACGCGGTTATCCTCACCACCTGCATGATTGTCGGAGCGCTGCTGCTGACCTGGGTCATCCCGTCACTGGCACGGTGGCGCAGCACACTTCTGTTCCTCGCACTGGCCATGGCACTGGCGCCACTGACAGTCAGCCTGCTGAAGCTGGTGACGGATCGCCCCTGCCCCTGGGATTTCACGGAGTTCGGCGGTGCCGAACCGTACACACACCTGTTCCAGTTTCGCGGCACGGCGCACGCCCGTGGCCTGTGTTTTCCTGCCGGACATGCAGCCACCGGTTTTGCGCTGATGGCTTTTTTCTTTGCGTTTCATCGCGAACACCTCAAGACACTCGCCCGCGCCGCATTGCTTGCGGGAGTTTTGGCAGGCGTGCTGCTGGGGATCAGCCGCATCGCACAAGGCGCGCACTTCATGTCGCATGTGCTGTGGTCGGGACTGGTGTGCTGGCTGGTAATGGTCGGACTCTACGCAGCGCTGTTCAGACCA
>CAMBCD010000128.1 GCA_945863085.1 Bordetella parapertussis | reverse complement strand
TTGCCAATGAGTTGGCCAGTTTCTGGTCGGGCGCGGTGATCTGGAACAGCAGGCCGACTTCGTGGCCGATCGACATGTCCGGCTCCAGCACGCCCATCGCCGCATTGCGGCCGAACTGGCGCACATCCAGCCGGTAACGGTCGTCGATGCTGTCACCCATCACGGCGCGGATGCGGTCGCGCGCGGCCTTGATCAGGTTTTCCAGCCAGTGGTCAAACTGGCGCAGGATGATCGGGTCGCGCACCGAGCCGAGGACGATGCTCTGGTAACCGGCCAATTCGGCACCTTCGAGTTTGATGGTGTAGCAATCTGCCTTTTTGAAGGTGCTGCCGGAAACCTTGACCGCGCGGTCGGAAACGGCTTCGTAACGCGCGTTGACGGTGTTCAGTATCCCGGAGGGTTCGACCAGTTCGTACGGCGTCGAGTTTTCATAGAGGTTGTGCGAGGCGACGCTGGCCGGATCGCAGCGGTAATCGGGATTCGGTGGTTCGATGATGAAATGGTCGTCGGTGACGATGGCGAAATTGCAGTCCGGATACTTGCGCAGCACCACGCTGGCGGCGCCGCATTCCATGATCTTGGCCATGTGCCAGACGGTGGCCGGATTGAACCCCTCCATCACCGGCATCGCGGCGAATATCGAGGTGTCGCTGGAGCGTCCGGCAATGACCACGTCGGCGCCGTTCTGCAGCGCCTCGATATAGGGTTCGGCGCCGCACATGCCGACGATGTGTGAACTGCGGTCGATCACCGCTTCGTCGAATACCGGCGCGTTGGCCAGCGGCTTGATGCGGCCTTCCTTCAGGCGTTTTTTCAGGTAAGCGCGGTCCTGCTCGGAGTTGATGGTCGCCAGCTTGAAATTGAGTTTTTCTTCGCGCGCGATTTCGCGGGCGTTGCCGGCAAGGCGTTCGACCTGTGCATCGGTGCCGGCGGTCATTGCCGAGCCGACCAGTACCGGAATTTTTGCGGCGCGGGCCGCGATGATCATCAGTCGCAGGTCGCGTTTGCAGGCGGCATCGGAAAACTGCGGTTCGCCGGAACCGAGGTGGTGCGGTCCGGGATCGGTGGAACCGGCGTCGGCGCCGATGAAGTCGGGCTTCAGCGTCATCGCCCGTTTCATGGTTTCTTCGCGGAAGCCGGAACCGAGGATGCCGGTTGCGGACAGGATGCGGATTTCTTTCATGGCGGGTGGATTCCTCAGGCAAGCGATCGCGTTGCCAGCGTTTTATTTTTAGGGTTTCGGATCCTGAAAACGCAACGGCGGCACAAGGCCGCCGTTACTGCAGACTGTTCACGGAAAGTGTATCAAACCGCGACGCTGCCCCGCACGGTAGTCCGATACATGAGACGGCGTTGCGGCAGATCGTAATCGAAGTTTGCCTTGTGCAGGGCAGCGCAGTTGTCCCAGATCAGCAGGTCCCCGGCTTGCCAGCGGTGGCGGTACTGGAATTCGGGGCTGATCGTGTGTTCGCAGATTTCCTGTTTCAGGGCTTCACTTTCCGCCGGGGGCAATCCGACGATGCACGATGTATGAGCTTCGTTGACGAACAGGCCCTTGCGTTTGGTCACCGGATGGGTGCGCACGATGGGCGCTTCGATGTCGGGCACGCTTTTCAGCTGCTCTTCGCTGGGAAAGTGTTCCTGCACCACGCGGCCACCGCGGGCGGCTTCCTCCTTCTGCGCCTCGGCGTTCTTGGTGCGGTAGTAACGGTAACTGTGCACGTTTTTCAGGCCCTGCAGACGTTGTTTCATGGCTTCCGGCAGCGCATCGTAGGCGGCGGTGGTGCTGGTGAAGCTGGTGTCGCCCAGGACCTTGCCGTCCTTGACCGGAACCTCAACGGCATACAGCGCCGACAGCATGCTGGGTTCTTTTTTGTAGGACAGGTCGCTGTGCCAGAAGCGCCCGGCATCCTGCGCGCCGATGGCATTGCCTTGATCGTCGAGCAGGTTGGAGACCACCAGGATTTCCGGATGTCCGGGCAGGCGGCTTTCCTTGCGCACATGCTGTTCGAGGATGCCGAAGCGTCGTGTGAATTCAACATGCTGCGCCGGGGTGATTTTCTGGTTGCGGAAAAAAACCACCTCGTTGTCGAAAAATGCCTTGGCAATCTGTTCAAAGGTTGCGTCGGACACTGGCTTGGTCAGGTCCACGCCCGAGATTTCTGCGCCGATGTGTTTGCCAATGCGGGTTACGGTGATCATCTTGTTCTCCAAAAAAGAGGGGGCTGGGCCGGTTGCGATGGCAGCCATCCTAACAAAACCGCACCATGCGATAAAAGAATTAATATGAATATCGCTAAATGATTTATGTATAGTAATAATATGACCCTCAAACAACTTCGCTACTTGCGCGAGATTTCACGCCAGTCCCTGAACATATCCGCGGCGGCAACTGTGTTGCATACCTCGCAGCCCGGGGTGAGCCGGCAGATCCAGTTGCTGGAGCAGGAACTGGGCATGGATTTGCTGGTGCGGCGCACCAACCGCATTCTGGGCTTCACGGAAACTGGGCGCGGGGTGCTGGCGGCGGCTGAGCGCCTGCTCACGGAAACGGAAAATATCGGGCTGATCGTCGCCGACGCGCGCAATGAAAATGCTGGACGTTTGGTGCTCGCTACCAGCCATCTGCACGCCCGTTATTCCCTGCCGGCACCGGTCCGTGCATTTTCACGACGCTATCCCGACGTGCAGCTGAACCTGCTGCAGGGCGAGCCCGACGACATCCAGAAGCTGGTAGAGTCGGGTGACGCCGACGTCGGTGTCAGCACGGAAGTGGCGGGGCGGCATGCGGGACTGGTGCAATTGCCGGTGGCCATGATCCGGCGCAGCCTGATCATGCCGGCCGGACATCCTTTGAGCCGGAAAAAACGCATCGGGATCGAGGATATCGTGCGCTATCCGGTGGTTGGTTATCACGCAAGATCCCGCGGCGGTGAAATCATCGCCCAGGCCCTGCGCGATGCCGGCGTCTCGGCGCGTTTCGTGGTGAGCGCCAGTGATTCCGACGTCATCAAGGCCTATGTTGCCGAAGGGCTGGGAATCGCGATCGTCCCGACAATCGCCCTGGAACGGCGCGCGGACTCACGCCTGCATGCAGTCGACGTGACCCGCCTGTTCGGGCAAACCATGATGACCGTCAGTCTGAGACGGGGAACGCACCTGCGGCGCTATGTCACCGACCTCATCCTAATGATCGGCCCGCAAATGACGCGCGAGATCGTCGAACGCGCAATGAAGCATCACTGATGTCCGTAAGCGCCGCAAAACGTTAAAATAAACATTTGCCGCAACATCCTAGCAACCCCCATTTTTCCAGGAGTCATTTCATGAAGCTGTACGGTTCGCCCACATCCCCCTACGTGCGCAAGGCGCGCGTACTGATCCACGAAAAAAACATGCCAGTGGAATTCGTTGTCGAGGATCCCTGGGTCGAGGACAGCCCGATCGTCCTGAAGAACCCACTGGGCAAGGTGCCGGCGCTGGAAATCGGCGCCGACAGCTACATGTTCGAATCGGTGCTGGTGGTGCATTACCTCGACCATGCCGACGGCAAATCCTACACGCCGCGCGACCCGGCGGGCTACTGGCAGTCGCAGTGGTGGCAGGCGCTGGGCCAGGGCATCATCGACGCCGGCATTGCGCGCGTCTTCGAAACTCGCCGTCCGCCGGAGAAGCAGATGCCGGAGAAGATGGAGCGCGAGGAGAAACGCATTGCCCGCGCCATCGACCTCGCCGAAAAAACGATGAAGGAAGGCAGCGAATTCCTGCTCGGCAACCGCTTCGGCCTTGCTGACATCGTGATGGGCGTGGCCATGCAGTACGCCGATTTCCGTTATCCACACGACTGGCGCAGCCGGGCGCCCAAGCTGTCTAAATGGCTGGCCGGCGTCGCCACGCGGCCGTCCTTCGAGGAAACCCTGCCGCCGGGCTTCGTCAAGCCGGCCTAGAAATGCCGTGATGCAGTGACCGGTTTTTTCTCCGGGTCCAGCTTCAGTTCCAAGAGCATGTTGGACCTCAGCCGGGAGGGCGTCTTTTTGAGGAACTTCCCGAGGCCGTCTTCGTTCGCGACGGATTCGTACTGGAATCCGTACAGCGCGGCCAGTCCCGAGAAATCGAGCACCGGGGGTTCGATCGTGAAGGCCTTGAGCGGACCGTCGGCGAGCCTGCTTGCGGCTTCGTTGAGCGTGGCATAACGGCGGTTGGAGAGCACGACAAGCAGCAGCCTTGCGTGATGGTGCCCCGCGGTCCACAGAGCTTCGGATGCGTACAGTGCCGAACCGTCGCCGACTATCGCGACCACCTGGCGGCTGCTTCTGCCGAGGGCGGTTCCGACCGAAGCGGCCAACCCCCAGCCGATGCCGCCGCTGCCGTTGATGAGGTAATCACCTGCGTCGAGTTCCATCCATTGCCGCACATCGGATGTCGAAAGTCCGGATTCGTCCACCCAGATCGCGTCGCGGTAACGTTCGAGCAGCGCGTGGACCGCGCGCGACGGGTGCAGGGTTTTCTTTTCCGCGGCGGGCAGGGCGATGTGGGATCGTCCCGGCACACGCAACTTCACCGCGGACGGTTTCAGCAATTTGCCGATCTGCTGCAATGCCGCAGCGCTGTCGGCGATGCGTGCCAGCGAGAATTCGCCGTCAGGCGGCTGCACTGAGGTGTCATCGCCTAGCCACGCCTTGCTTTGCGACAGCGAGGCTTCGCTGAATAGCGTGGTGCGCAGGCCGCGCCCGCCGATAAAGAACAGGGCGTCGTGCCGGGCAAGGCGCGCGGAGATTTGTCCGAAGCTCGGTGGCAGATAGCCCGCATAGTGCGGGGACTTGGCGGATACCGGGAGTATTCCGGTGTAGGGTGCGGCGTAGACCGGCGCGCCGATTTTGGCGGCGATGGCCTCCAGCGGGCCGGCTGCAGCGTTCCAGTGCACGTTCTCGGTTGCGATCAATGCCGGCCTTTTTGCTCCCTGGAGGAAGCGTGCGAACAGCATTGCATCTGCCGTCGACAGCGATGCCAGCGCGGGAACATTTACTTTTGAAGGGACGGCATCTATTTCCTGCTCCAGCAGATCAGGCGGGCAGATCAGCCCCACTGGCGCGTAGGGCGGTGTCAGTACCGCGCGCATCGCGCGCAACACGTTCGCTGCGGCGTCATGCCGGGTATTGAGTCCCAGCGTCAGCTTGCATACGGTGCTGGCCATGCGCTCGACCGGCCCCCAGAGGATCGGATTGGTGTGCAGGAAACGCCTGTCCTGGCCGCCGATCAGGACCAGCAGCGGGGTCCCGGCAATTCCTGCGGTATAAAGATTGCCCATGCCGTTGCCCAGCCCGGGTGCGACGTGAAGGTTTACGACGCCCGGCGATCGGGTGGCGCGCGCATATCCGTCCGCCATGGGTACGGCTGCAACTTCCGACAAGGCTACGACATATTTCAGTTTCCTGCGCTTTTCGCAGGCGCGCACTAGGGGTATTTCTGTGGTACCGGGGTTTCCGAATATGCGTGTGACACCGTTTTTTTCGAGAGTCTGAAGAAGAAAGTCGGAAACCTTCATGCTAGTGTCTTTCAATTAGCCTGGATACCAGCCTGCTTGATGACAGAGGACCATTTTGATATTTCTGAAACAATATATGCTCCAAATTGCCCGGGACTTGTATGCTCGGGTGTGGCTCCCTGCTTTATCAGGTTTTCTCGGACGGAAGGGTCGGCGAGGATTTTTCCCAATTCCGTGTTGAGTTTTGAAATGACGGAATGCGGGGTGTGCGCAGGAACAACGATGCCCCACCAACCGGTAAATTCGTATCCAGGCAAACCGCTTTCGGCGACGGTTGGCACATCCGGCAAGGCTGGCGACCTTGTTTTGGTGGAAACAGCCAATGCTCTTAAACGCCCGGCTTTCAGGTGTGGAATGACCGAGAGTATCGTGGTGAATCCCGGCGAAACCCGCCCGGCAATGAGGTCTATCATGGCAGGCCCTCCGCCCTTGTAGTGCACGGGCACCATTTTGGTTCCGGTCATTGAGATCAGAAGTTCCATCGCGATGTGTGTAGTACTGCCTTTTCCGGAAGTCGAGTAGTTGAGTTTTCCAGGATTGCTCTTGGCGTAGGCAATCAGTTGGGCCACATTATTCGCCGGAAATGCGGTGCTGACAGCAAGTACTGTCGGCGAAGTGGCGATCAGAGATACCGGACTCAGATCTTTCAGGGTGTCATAGGGCAGTTTCCTGACCAGTGAGGGGTTGGTGGCAAGGTTGACGTTCGCCATCAGCAAGGTATAGCCATCAGCAGCCGACTTTGCGGCCAGGTCTGTGCCAATGACGCCGCCCGCACCGCCACGATTGTCGATGACCACGGGCTGATTCCATGCTTCCCCGAGTTTTGCACCGACGATGCGCGCAACGATGTCATTGGTGCCTCCGGGGGCAAATGGAACGATGAAGCGGATCGCCTTGGACGGGTATGGCTGCGCCAAGATGGGCTGCGCGACGGCAACGGCCAGGGCGAAGATCAGCAATCTGCAATGCGCCATGATTTCCTCCAGTTTGGATGTCTTTTTTTAGGGCAATCCTAACAAGGAATCATCATGCGCTATAAGAATGAATACGTATATTGCAATACGAATAACGCATGAAACGCGCGGGATGCGCTGCGCGGCAGCTGGCCGATCAGCGCATGATGAAGGGATTAGGCACTTCGGTTGCGGTGGATATCCACACGCTTTTGGTTTGCAGGTATTCGTAAATCATCTCCTGGCCGCTTTCACGGCCGATGCCGGAGCGTTTGTAGCCGCCGAAGGGGGAAAGGTAGGACACCGCGCGATAGGTGTTGACCCAGACCGTGCCGGCCTGGAGTTTTTCGGCCATGGTGAAGGCGCGGCGCATGTTCTGTGTCCAGACACCTGCGGCGAGGCCGAACACAACATCGTTGCCGATGGCGATGGCCTCTTCTTCATCCCTGAACGGGATCACCGACAGTACCGGGCCGAACACTTCCTCCTGCGCAATGCGCATGCTGTTATTGACGCCGGTGAAAATTGTCGGCTCGACAAACCAGCCGCTGCCGCATTCGGGGCGTGCCGCGCGGCTGCCGCCGAGTACGGCTTTTGCGCCTTCACCCTTGGCAATGTCGATATAGCTGAGGATTTTTTCGAACTGCGGCGGATTGGTGACCGGTCCGACCTGGGTATCGAGACTCATCGGATTGCCCATCTTCGCGGTTTTCGCCAGGGCCACCAGTTTTTCGACGAACTGGTCGTGGATGGACTGCTGTACCAGCAGTCGCGATCCGGCGATGCAGGTCTGTCCGGTGGCGGCGAAGATGCCGGAGATCACGCCCTTGACCGCATTGTCGAGCTGGGCGTCATCGAACACGATGTTCGGCGATTTGCCGCCGAGTTCCATGCTGACGCGTTTGAGGCCCCTGGCTGCGGCTTCGTAGATGCGCTGGCCGGTGGCATCCGATCCGGTGAACGCGACCTTGGCCACCTTGGGATGTTCGACCAGCGGTGTGCCAACCTCGGCGCCGAAGCCCGTGACCACGTTGACCACGCCCGGCGGAAAACCGGCCT
>CAMBCD010000127.1 GCA_945863085.1 Bordetella parapertussis | reverse complement strand
TGGTCGCCTCATCCCGCGTCGCCTGCGACAGCGTGGAGGCGATTTTTTCTGCAGCTTTGCCGTCGCCGGCTTCAATGGCATCCAGCAAGGCCTGCCATTGTTTGGCCGAATAACGCTGGTGCGCAACCGAGGCCAGTGCCAGCCGCGTGTAACGGCTGGTCTGCAGCATCAGCGAGGCCAGCGTCGAGCGCAGCCAGTTGTTCGAAAGACTTTCAGTCAGCGTGCGGTTGACCATCAGCGCCGTGCGCGTGTATTCGGCACGATCTTTTCCGGCGAGCTGTTGCATGCGCGCAATCGGCGCCTTGACCAGGGCGACCAGTGCACCGCGCTGCGGGTCTTCGGCGATCCAGCGCGCACGCAATCCGACCAGTGCGGCGCGCACCTGGTAGAGCTCGCGGATTTCGCGCACCGTGACATCGGTGACCACCGCGCCGCGGTAGGGCAGGATGGTCACCAGCCCCGCGTGCTGCAGCGAACGCAGCGCGTCGCGAATCGGGCCGTGGCTCAGGCCGAATTCTTTGGACAGCAAGGCTTCGATCAGCCGCGATCCCGGCGGATACGTACCATCGACGATGCGTTCAGCCAGCGTCGCGGCAACTTTTTCCGGCAGGGTCTGGGTCAGCGCGTTCGCGGGTGATGACATCATTTGTTCATGTATTCAAAGGGATAACAGTACGGAATAAGCGCGGGCAGTATACCGGCGCCATCATCAGAATGGAATAATTATTGATTATTAATAATCTGTGCGTATAATCCGGGCACATCCTGATTCCGACCAGACAGAGCCAAGAGGAGAGTCACGCCATGTCCGCAACTGCCGCCGCACATTCCGCAAAACCCGCCGCCCAATCCGGTGGCATCAGCGTAGTACCGATTACCCAATATGTCGGCGCCGACATCATCGGCATCGATCTGACGCAGCCGATTTCCGATGCGCAGTTTACGCAGATCCATGATGCATGGATGCAGCATCACGTGTTGCGTTTTCGTGGCCAGGACATGACCCGGGAACAACTGCAGGATTTCAGCCGCCGTTTTGGCGAGCTCGACAAGGCACCGATCAATACCCGCGGCAAACCCTGGGTCGAGGGTTTTCCTGAGATGGCCGTGATGTCCAACATCAAGGTTGACGGCGAGTCCATCGGCAGCCTCGGCTATGGTGAGGCTGTCTGGCATACCGACATGTCGTACAACGAAATCACGCCGTCGGGCGCCTTGCTCTACGGCGTCGAAGTGACCAAGTCGGGCGGCGAAACCGGTTTCCTCAACATGTACCTCGCCTACGAAACCCTGCCGGCCGACCTCAAGGCCGCAATCGAGGGTAAATCGATCAAACACGACGCAAGCCGCAACAGCGCCGGTGAACTGCGCGCGGGATTCAAGGAAGTAACCGATCCGCGCGACGCGCCGGGTGCCGTGCATCCCGTGGTCGTGCGTCACCCGGTCACCGGCCGCAAGGCCTTGTTCCTCGGCCGCCGGCCCTTCGGTTATGTGGTGGGCATGAGCCTGGAAGACAGCGAAGCGCTGCTCAACCGCCTGTGGGCCCATGCTTCACAGGAGCATCTGGCCTGGTTCCAGAAATGGAAGGTCGGCGACCTGCTGATCTGGGACAACCGCTGCGTGATGCACAAACGCACCGCGTTTGATGCGAATGAGCGCCGGCTGCTCTACCGCACGCAGATCAAGGGTGCGCGGCCGCAAGCCTGATCCACACGATTACTGCTGCTGAAGACAGGGCGACGCTGCGGCGTTGCCCTGTTTTTTGGGGAGGAGGGGAAGTGCGGTGGTTTGTTACGGCACCGTCGGCAGCACACCGGCGGTGTTGTCCTTCAGGTATTTCTCTTTCAGCTTTTTCATCGCTTCCAGATTGTCTTCCATCGTGGACTGGTTGGTCTCGTATTTGCCGGCGATTTTCTGGTAGGCGGCGATGTAGTCCGGGTCGGTCATGATGTGTCCTTGGGCGCGCGTATTGCGTGTCAGTCCACTATACGCGCTTCTCCTTGTGCACGTCGGTGAATCGGGTGTAATCGCAGTTATATACTGGTGTCGACGGTGGGTGGCGGTTTGTCATTCAGGCGGAGGTGCAGATGAAAGTGCGGGAGTTGGTGGGGCGCTGTGCGCTGGCGGCTGAAAGCGCCGATCCGATGGCGTCGATACGGCAGGTCCTGGAGAGCCTCCGTGGTGACATCGCGCAAATCGAACACGCACTGCAATACATCTCCGGTACCGGCGGCAATGCGCACCAGGTGTTTTACCGTGCGCCGGACCTTACCCTGCTCAAGGTCCGTTTTCCCAACGGGCGGCGCACGCCGCCGCACGACCACGGTACCTGGGCGACCATCCTGCTGCTGTCCGGAGCGGAAAAGAACACGCTGTACCGGACGGACAATGGATCCCTGCGCAAGGCGAGCGAAGTCACGCTGGCGCCAGGATCAATATTGTCGATGCGCGCGGATACGGCACATGTCGCGGAATGCATCGGTGATCAGCCGACGATCGGGCTGCATGTCTACGGCGGCGACATTTTTGCGCTGCCACGCCGGATGTGGCATCCGCAGACCCTGGAGGCGCATCCGCTGGACTGGACGCTGTACGAAAACTTTGCCCGCATGGCCTCGGCGGCGGCTGGCGCGCCAGCGACCAGAGTGCGGAACCCGCGCTTTATTCTTCGTCCGCGGAACTCTCGAGCGCGTCCGTGTTCCTGTTGCCGGCAGGCGGCCTGGCCACACGCGTAGCCGGTGTTTCCAGGCTTACCCGCCCCAGCGCACCACTGCGGTAATCGCCCAGCAGCGCCAGCGCCGCCTTGTCGAAATCAAAATCCCCGCCCTTGAGCCTGAAGCCGCGTTTGGCGGCAACACCTTCGACCACGCCAACGCCATCCAGCGATTTTCCGCCGTCGGCGAAACCGTAACGGGCAGCCAGCGCTTTTGGGTAACGTTCCAGCAGGATTTCCGCCAGGCGGATCGCCACTTCGGTTTCGATGTAGGCCTTGGTGCCGATGATGTGGCTGGCGGCGAGCATCAGGCCGTCGTCGGGATGGTCGATCTTCGGCCACATCAGTCCCGGGCTGTCGGTGAGGCTCACGGTTGGCGATAAATCGTAGCGCGCGAGCGCCTTGGTCACCGCCGGCTCGTCACCGACCTTGGCCTTGCGCTGTTTGAGCAGCGCGTTGATCAAAGTCGATTTGCCGACGTTGGGCACGCCCATCACCAGCATGCGCAGCGGTTTGAAATTGTCATTGCGGTGCGGCGCCAGTTTTTTTGCTGCGGCGACGATCTTCTGGGCATCGCCCGTTTTTTTGGCCGAGAGCGCGATCGCGTGGACATTTTTCTGGGCGTTGAACAATGACAGCCACTGCGGCGTAACCGCTGCATCCGCCACGTCCACTTTGTTCAGTACCTTCAGGCAGGGGCGCTGACGGTGCAGGCGCAGCGATTCGATCAGCGGATTGGCGCTGGCCATCGGGCAACGGGCGTCGAGGATCTCGATCACCACGTCGTGATCCGCCATCGCGTCCTGGATTTTTTTGACTGCAACGGCCATGTGGCCGGGAAACCAGTTGATGCTCATATTCTTAATTACCTGACTGCAGGCGCGCAAAACGGGGAATGGTTTTGCCGTCGATGACGACATCTTCGGCAAACATTGCCGCGGGCCTGACCCACATCCCGCCTTCTCCGTACAGCGGACGGTAGACCACCATCGGTTCCAGGGTTTCCGAATGACTGGCGATGCCGATCACTTCGTACTCATTGCCTTTGTAGTGGCGGTAACGGCCGGGCTGGATCATTGCAGGGTTATAGGCCATTGCCGGATTTTCAGCGAGTGATTTCATCCACCTGCTTGCAGGCGATGGTGATGGAGTTGCGGATGCGCTCCAGGTTGCCTACGTAATCGGGCAGCGAAGTCTCCGCGCGTTTGCGCAATGCGACGGCCGTGATCAGGCCGTGGCGGGCGATGGCGCGGATGTCGTCCTGGTCCTGTTCGCTGAAGCGCGACAGTTTGGATACTGCCAGATCGACCGGTTGCAGCAAGCGCACGTCGAGCCGGTTTGCGGCGATGCCATCAACGCGGACGGGCCGCGAGTCGTCGTAGGCTTCCTGGTGCAGCAACGCAAAGCTGTCGTTGTACTGGGTATCGAAATAGAGCAGGCGCGCGCGACCGTCATGCCCCTGGTAGGCCACCTGCAACTCCTGCGGATCGATCATTACGCGCGCGAAAATTTTGGCGTCGATGTCACGGGAGTAACGCTCACCGGTATAAAAATGCATCGCGGCGCCGCCGGCAATGCAGATCACCACCGGCTTTTTCGGTTTGGCCGGACCGAGTGCGGCATCGATGCGTGACATCAGCGTGGTGAATGCCTGCAGCCATGCCGGATCGGCTTGCAGCGGTGGTGGTTTGGTACTCACTTTGCGGCGGGCTCAGACTCGCGCCGGCGCGCCGCCAACTGCGGCAGGAAGCGCGCCGCGTGCACCGGCGTATGCGCAAGCCAGCGGTTGAATGTGGCGGGGGCGGTCATGCCCGGGTACAGACGCTCGGCCAGTGCCAGCATGCGTGTGCGGTCAAAACCGTTTTCCGAGGCAAGCATGGTGGCGACGCCGGCGAGTGTCTGTGCGTCACCTGCGCGCAGCCAGCGCGACGGCCGGAAATCCTGTTGTGAGCAGAGTTCGACCACCCGCTCTTCAGTACGTCGGTTCCAGCGCGGTGCAGCGGGGGCGCTGACGGCAGGCTTGCGTGTCTTTTCTGCGGGTGGCGGTACCAGCAGTGCCACGACACGACCATGGCGCTGGATGGCAACGGGCTCGAGCGCGGCACGTGCCAGCACCTCGCCGAGGCGGTTTTTCAGAGCGGTAGCGTGGACGGTTTGCATGCCGGCAATATTATGCCGAATTAGCTAAAACGGCAAGTTTTATGCGCGCCTATATTTATAACTATTTGTTTTTATTGAATTATTTTTCATTGTGCCGGATCGGTTATATTCCGGGCTCCATGTCTCAGGCTGCGCCTCTCCACATCGCACTGGCCGGCATGGCCGCGCTGGCCGTGGCCATGGGCATCGGCCGTTTTGCCTTCACCCCGATTTTGCCGATGATGCAGGGCGACGCCGGGCTGAGCGTGGTTTCCGGCGGTTATCTCGCGTCGGCGAATTATCTCGGCTACCTGCTCGGTTCGCTGATTGCAACCCGGCTGCAGCTGCGCGATGACGTGGCGGTGCTCGGCAGCATGCTGCTGATTGCCGCCGCCACGCTGGCCATGGGTTTGGTCGCTCACTATCCGTCGTGGCTGATGTTGCGTCTGGTCGCCGGCATTGCCAATGCATGGATCGCGATTTTTGCATTTTCCTGGTGCCTCGACCGGCTGGCCACGTTGCAGCGACCGGTCCTGAACAGCCTGATTTTCACCGGCGTCGGCGCCGGCATCGTGGTGGTGGGGATTGTCTGCCTGGCATTGATGCAGGCCGGTGCGTCGTCGGCGCAGGCGTGGATCGTTTTCGGCGTGCTGGCGCTGGCGGCCACGGCTGCCGTGTGGACCACCTATGCCGGTGGCGTGACTGCGCGCCATGCCGCAGGGCGCCCGCGTTCGCGCAGCGTGCCGTGGAGCCGCGACGCTGTGCTGCTGGTGTTTTGTTTCGGCGCCTCCGGTTTCGGTTACATCATTCCCGCCACCTTCCTGCCGGCAATGGCGCGCGCCATCATCCACGACCCTGCGGTGTTCGGCTGGGCCTGGCCGGTGTTCGGTTTTGCCGCAATGGCGTCCACGTTGTTCGCCGCCACGCTGCTGCGCGGTTTTGCGCCGCGTCGGATATGGATGGTCTGCCATCTGGTGATGGCCTGTGGCGTGGTGCTGCCGGTGTTCTCCGCCGGCATGGCGGCCATCGTGGTGGCGGCGCTGTGCGTGGGCGGCACCTTCATGGTGATCACCATGCTGAGCATCCAGGAAGTGCGCGCGGTGGCGGGTGCGCATGTTGTTCAGCTCACCGCGGCGATGACCGGCGCTTTTGCGCTGGGTCAGATCCTCGGCCCGGTGGCGGCCAGCCTGCTGCTTGATGCCGGGCTGGGATTTTCCGGCGGCCTGCTGGCGGCCGGCGCGCTGCTGGTGATTTCCGCCGCGCTGTTGTGGCGCGCATCGCGGCCTAGGCGATGTCACCCGTGATCCGCAGCCTGCTGCTGATGTTGCTGGGCATTACGCTGCTGACAGCGAACGATGCCGCGAGCAAATACCTGGTGCAGTCGCATCCGATCGGGCAGGTCATCGGCCTGCGTCAGGCGGCAACGTTGCTGGTGCTGATTCCCTACATGATGTTCTTCAGCCGCTGGAGTGCGTTGCGGATTGTTGACTGGAGCGGGCAGATTACGCGCGGCGTGTTGTTCCTGATCGGTTCTGTGTTCATCGTCTGGAGTCTGGCTGTACTGCCGCTGGCGACCGCCATCACCATGCTGTTCGCCAGCCCGATTTTCATGGTGGTGCTGTCGGTGCCGCTGCTGGGCGAGCGTATCGGACGGCACCGCTGGGTCGCTGTTATCGGTGGTTTCGCCGGAGTGTTGATCATCCTGCGGCCCGGCGCCGAATCCTTCCAGTGGGCGCTGCTGCTGCCGCTGCTGGCTGCGCTGGTCAATGCATTGCGTGACGTGCTGACGCGGCGGCTGGCGCGCACCGAAACTTCCATCGCGATCCTGTTCTGGTCGAACATCATTTTGATGGCCGGTGGATTCGCAACACTGCCGTTCGGTTGGATTCCAGTGACTTCCAATGCTGCTTTCTGGTTTATTGTGGCCGGGATCGTCAACGGCAGTGCGCATTTCTGCATCATCGAGGCGCTGCGCACCGGCGAAGCCTCGGTCGTTGCGCCCATCCGTTATTCGGCCCTGCTGTGGGCTGCGCTGCTCGGCTTCATCGTCTGGGGGGAATTGCCGGAACTCTGGCTGTGGGCGGGCGCCGCGGTCATTGTCGGCAGCAGCCTGTACATGATCCGCGCCGAACGCCGCCGCTGATTGCGGGCGGTGCGGCGGATGTTATGCTGTTCCGGCAGTCATCCAGTTCAATAACCATCAGGAGAACATCCATGGAAATTCAAGCAGGCAGCGCCGCGCCGGATTTTGCCCTGGCCGCGCACAATTCCGACCAGAAAATATCCCTGGCGGGTTTCAAGGGACGGCCGGTCGTGGTCGCGTTCATGCCCTTTGCCTTTACCGGCGGATGAACGAACCAAGTCAACGGGTTCCGTGCGAACTACGAAGAATTCAAGAAGCTGAACTGCGAAATCCTGCAACTCAGCGCCGATCCGCTGCCGGCCCTCAAGGCCTGGTCTGACCATTTGGGCGGCGTACCTTTCCCGCTGTTGTCCGATTACTGGCCGCATGGCGCAGTTGGCCAGGCCTTCGGCATATTCAACGATGAGCGTGGCATGGACAAACGTGCAGCCTACGTGATCGACGCCAAGGGTGTGGTGCGTTACGCCAAGGTCTATCCGCAGGGGACGATCCCGACCAGCGACGAGTTGCTGGCCGAATTGCGCAAGCTCTGAGCGACGGCGGCAGGTCCGGGCCGGCAGGCGGTCCCCATAACGGGGCG
>CAMBCD010000126.1 GCA_945863085.1 Bordetella parapertussis | reverse complement strand
TCCCTGCCAGCGAACGGCCGGTGCTGCCGGAAGACGTCATTGGCCGGCTGACCAAATTCAAGGCGACACTGATGGATGAAGTACACGAGATCGACCAGATCGTCGAAATGGCGCAGCAGGGTGCGCCGCAAACCGAAATCCTGGTCGCGGTGGCTGACCTGCTCGGCGACGTGATCGTCTACTGCCGGTCGGAAGCGCTGAAATACGGCCTGCCGCTGGAGGATGTGCTGGACATCATCATGGACAGCAACGAGAGTAAACTCGGCGCCGACGGCAAGCCGATTTACGATGCCAACGGCAAGTTCCTGAAGGGCCCCAACTACTGGAAGCCGGAACCGAAGATCAAGGCGCTGCTTGAACTCACCTGATTAAGGCGCCTGATCATCAGTCCGGTTTTGGCGCGCCTGCGTCAATCCAGCTTGATGTTTGCCGTCTTCACCACCTGCGCCCACTTGCTGAGTTCGCTGCGCATATATTTGCTGAGTTCGTCGGGTGTGCCGCCGTCGGGCTCGACGCCGGATTTGGTCAGGAAGCTGCGGATGCCGGGGTCGGCGAGCACCTTGCGAAATTCCTCGTTCAGGCGGGCAATGATGTTCTGCGGCGTGCCGCGGGGCGCGAGCATGGCGTACCAGACGCCCGAGTCGTATCCCGTCACACCGGATTCGGCGATGGTGGGCAGATTCGGCATGCTGCTGAGGCGCTTGGCGGTGCTGACTGCAATGGCGCGCAGGCGACCCGATTCGACGTGTCCCACCGAAGAGATCGGCGGCGTGAACAGCAGTTGCGTCTGGCCGGCGATGGTGTCGACCATGGCCTGACCGCCGCCCTTGTACGGCACGTGGGTGGTGCGGATGCCAGCCATGCCATTGAACAGTTCGCTGGCCAGGTGGCCGCCCGAACCGTTGCCCGAAGAGGCATAAAGCAGTTCGCCCGGGCGCTTCCTGGCGAGGGCGATCAGGTCGGTGACCGTTTTTGCCGGCAGCGAGGGATGGGCGACGAGCAGATAACCGCCATTGGCCAGCATCATGATCGGTTCGAAATCCCGGATCGGGTCGTAGGGGATTTTCGGGAACAGGGCGGGGTTCACCGCAAGCTGTGCGGTCAGGCCCATCACGACGGTGTAACCGTCAGGCGCTGACCGCGCCGCGGCTTCCATGCCGATGTTGCCGCCGGCGCCGCCGCGGTTGTCGACAATGACCTGATGACCGATGTTCTCCGACATCTTGCGCACAAACGGCCGCGCGATGGTGTCACTGCCACCGCCGGGCGGATAGGGCAGGATCAGCCGGATGGATTCAAGGGGAACCTGAATACCGGCTTTCCGAAAAAACCGCGCGCAGTGCCGGAACATCGGCCCACATGATATTCAATTCCGGTGGCATGGGGGAGCGCGATCCAGACTCTGGAGTGATTTTGCGGAACCAGTTTTTTTGCGAAATGATCAGGAGCTTGTTTTACGCCATCAATGGCAGGGTGGGCGCTTCGTATAAAGGGAGGGAGGCAAACTCAGGCACTCATTCGACCGGCACTTTGACAGCACCGCGTAAAATACGGCGATCCGGGCAGTCTCAAAGCGCTTCGGCCTATGCGCACCTTCTCTTAACGTCATTCTCTCAACCTCATTAAATCAAGGCGATACGCCGTAAGCTTTGATCTGGGTCGACAGTAATTCAATCCGGCAGCGGCCCCGGTGTCCGGCCGGATTTTGGCGGCGATCATGGCCGGTCTAGAATGGAAACCAGCATGTCCTCCGCATCCACACCCCGTTCCACACCCAATTACACCGAGCTGACCCGTGTCTGGGCCCGGCTTTATCGTTATAACCATCTTGGCGCCATCGTCGGCTGGGACCGCAACGCGATGATGCCGCCCCGGGGCAACGCGGCACGCGCCGCTGCCGAGGCCGAGCTTTATGCGCTGATCCACCGCACACGCACCGATCCGAAGCTCGCTGATTGGCTGAAGGCTGCGGAACAGGAACCGCTCGACGAACTTGCCCGTGCCAACCTGCGCGAAATCCGCCGCGACTGGCGCGACGCCAATGCTCTGCCGGAATCACTGGTCGAAGCCAAAACGCTCGCCGGCGCCCGGTGTGAACACGCCTGGCGCAGCCAGCGCCCGGCCAATGACTGGAAAGGTTTTCTCGAAAATTTCCGCGAAGTGGTGAAGCTCGCCCGCGAGGAGGCGCAACTCCTCGCGGATGACACGGGGTTGACCCGGTATGACGCGCTGATGGACCGTTTTGAGCCGGGCGTGCGCGCGGCAGACATCGACCGCATTTTCGGTGACGTCAAAACCTGGCTGCCCGGTTTGATCGCCAGCGCGCAGGCCAAACAAAGCAAAGAAACATTCATCGCGCCGCAGGGCCCGTTTCCGGTGGCGGCGCAGCGCGCACTGAACCAGGAAGTGATGACCCTGCTGGGTTTTGATTTTACGGCGGGGCGGCTCGACGAAAGCACGCATCCCTTCAGCGGCGGCGTGCCCGAAGACGTGCGCCTGACCACGCGCTACAGCGAAGATGATTTTGCGCGCAGCCTGCTCGGCACCATCCACGAAACCGGCCATGCGCGTTACGAACAGAACCTGCCGCGCGACTGGCTGGGCCAGCCGGTCGGCACGGCGCGTTCCTACGGCGTGCACGAAAGCCAGAGCCTGTCGTTTGAAATGCAGCTCGCGCGCAGCCGCGCCTTTGTCGGCCTGCTGGCGCCGCTGCTGAAAAAACATTTTGGCGACCAGCCGGCGTTTGACCCGGACAATCTGTATCGTCTGTGGACGCGCGTGAAGCGGGGTTTCATCCGCGTCGATGCCGACGAAGTGACTTACCCGGCGCACGTGGTCCTGCGCTACGAAATCGAACGTGCGCTGGTCGAGGGCGATATCGAGCCCGACGACATCCCCGCGCTGTGGGATGAAAAAATGCAGGCCCTGCTCGGACTCGATACCCGCGGCAATTACAGGGACGGCTGCCTGCAGGATGTGCACTGGACCGAGGGCGCCTTCGGCTATTTCCCCAGCTACACGCTGGGCGCGATGTACGCAGCGCAATGGTTTGCCGCGATGCGCCGCGCGACGCCGGATCTTGATGCGCGTATCGCGGTGGGGGATCTCAAGCCGGTGTTTGCCTGGATGGGCGCCAATATCTGGTCACAGGCCAGCCTGCCGGAAACCCCGGAGCTGGTGCGGCGGGCCAGCGGGGAAGCGCTGAATCCGCAGTATTTCCGTAATCACCTCGAAACGCGTTATTGAAGGTAATTGCAAATGAACCGAAAAATCGCCGGCGTGATGATCACCATGACACTGCTGGTCACCGCCATCGCCGTTGCCGCACCTGATGTTTTCCGCGCGCCGGTGCGACTGCGCGACGTCAGCGCGAGCCTGTGGGCGGAGCCGTTCAGGGGCGTCACCACCGACGGCAAGGTCGTGCCGGGGCTGTTCGCGCTGGCGCAGACCGGCGTCTCCACCGAGCCGGTGCGCAAGTCCGCTGCCGCATTTGTGGCGAGCCTGAGCGATGCGCAGCGCAGCAAGACCCTGTTTCCCGTGGCTGATGATGAATGGCGGCGCTGGGACAACCGCCATTTCGCGACGCGCCAGGGCATGGGTTTTTTTGAAATGTCCGAGCAGCAGCGCAAGCTTGCGCTCGACCTGATGCGCGAGAGCCTCAGTGCCAAGGGCCTGCAGCAGACCCGCGACGTGATGAATCTGAACGGCACCCTCGGCGAGCTGACCGGGAATTTCGGGGAATACAGCGAATGGTTTTACTGGATCACCGTCATGGGTGAACCCTCGGCGACCCAGCCCTGGGGCTGGCAGCTCGACGGCCACCACGTGATCATCAATTATTTCGTGCTTGGCGATCAGGTGGTGATGACCCCGGTGTTCATGGGTTCCGAGCCGGTCAGGGCCGAGGGCGGAAAATTCAAGGGCACCGAAATCCTGCAGCCCGAGCAGGACAAGGGCCTCGCGCTGATGAAAGCGCTGAATCCTTCGCAGCAGGCCGCCGCACGCATCCGCAAGGACAAGTCCGGAGAGGATCTGCTGAGCGCGGCGTACAAGGACAACCTCGTGCTGGATTATGCGGGTATCCGCGCCACCGAACTGGGCGCCGCGCAACAGGCGCAACTGCTCGGCGTCATTGAAGAGTACGTGAACAACATGAAGGAAGGGCACGCGCGGGTCAGGATGTCGGAAGTGCGCAAACACCTGGACCAAACCCGCTTCGGCTGGATCGGCAGCACCGAAGCGGATGGCGTGTTTTATTACCGCATCCAGAGTCCGGTGATCCTGATCGAGTTCGACCACCAGCGGCCGATCGCGCTGGCCCGGTCAAACACCGCCACGCGCAATCACATCCACACCATGGTGCGCACGCCCAACGGCAACGACTATGGCAGGGACCTGCTGCGCCAGCACCACCAGCGCCACGCCCACGGCGCCGCCGCAGGAAAATAAAAACAACCGGGCTAGCGGGAGCGGCTGGTCTTCACGAATTCGAGCGAGGCCTGGAACAGATCCAGGTCCTTCGCGAAATCGGCCGGGTCGGCGCGGTCGATCTGTATCCATTCCCGTGTAGCCGCGATGCCGCCGGGCTGGAACGGGCTGATGTTGTCCCGGGAGAAATGCACTTCGGTCGCCGTGGCGGCGGGCAGGCGCACGCCGACACCGCTGCCGCTGATGCAGGCAAACATCTTGTCGCTGACGAAGTAGGCATCCAGGCCGTTGATCTTCCTTGCACTGACGCCGGGGAGTTTGAGCAGCAGGGCGTCGATCTCTGTCTTGGGGCTGGGCTTCGGGGTGTCCATGGGGGCCGGCGGTGATCCGGGATAGTCGTGAGCGGAGACCGGATTATAAACATCCCTGCAGGCATCCGGCGCCGGTGCGCAACATCGTTGCCGGGCGTTACGTTTGTAACGATTGCTTACACCATCGCACGGAACGAGCCTGGCCGCCCCCACTCTCATGAACACTGCCCCCCATATCGGGTGGACAGCAAGTTGTTAAACCATCTCGGAGGTAGTGATGAACAAGTTAATGATGAGTGCATTGATTGCTGCCGGATTTGCCACTGCCGTGCCGCTGACCATGGCGCAAACCGCCAACCCGGCGCCCGCTGCCCCGCAGGGCCAGCACGCGAAACGTTTCCACCATGACAAACAGTCGTTCAGCCTGCCCAGCGAACGCGTTGAAGCGCGCCTGGCCTACGTCAGGACCGCGCTGAAAATCACCGATGCGCAGCAAACGCAATGGGATGCCTACGCCGGCGTGGTGCGCAAGCAGGCGAAGGAAGCCGACGCGCGGATCCAGGAGCGTCGCGCAAAAATGGCGGGCAACACCGAACGCAAGCGCCCGACCGCGATCGAGCGCCTGGAACGCCAGCAGGCCTTCATGGCCACGGCCTCGAAGCGTATCGGTGAGCGCCTGACCGTGCAGAAACCGCTTTACGCGGCGCTGTCACCCGAACAGCAACAGATTGCTGACAAGGTGTTCGCCAGCCGTGGCGGCAAACACGGCGGCCGCGGAGGTCGTCACGGCGGGCATGGCAGGGCATAACAGCGGGCGAAAGCAACGGGCGAAAGCAACGGGCGAAAACGACGGGCGAAAACGACGGGCGAAATCACACTGTCGTCGCAAGGCAACACCAACGGGGGCAGCGCAGGCTGTCCCCGTTTTTTCTCCGGCTTCATGCACCCGCTGCGGGCGCCATTAACAAACACTTACAAAATCCCCCGCGACAGCGGGACACCGATGCCTGTCCAATAGGCAACAAGGAGGATCTGAACATGAATAAACCAGTCAAGTCGATATTGATCGTTTCCGCGCTGACGGTGCTGGGCGGATGCGTGGCAGTACCGGTGCAGCCGGGCTACTACGAGCCGGCCCCCGTGGTTTACGTGCCGGCACCGGCTTATTACGGCCCGTCCATCAGCTTCGGCATCTACGGTGGCGGCGGGCACGGGCATTACCGCGGCGGGCGCGGTCATGGCCACCGTGGTCACCGCTAAGGCCGTGTTCATCAATCATTCAGTCAGGCAATCCGGATCATTGCGTCCGAAATGAGGCAGGAGGAAAAAATGCGCTACGCAATCCTAGGTTTATCGATGCTGCTGGGCTCGTTGTCCGTGGCCACGCCGGCCATGGCCCAGGTCAGCGTCAGTGTGTCGATCCCCGGCGTGAGCATCGGCATTCACCAGTCGGCATATCCGGATCTCGTGCTGGTGCCCGGATCCCCGGTGTATTACGCACCGCATGTGCCGGCGAACTATTTCTTTTACGACGGCCTGTACTGGGTGTTCCAGGATGACAACTGGTATGTGAGTTCCTGGTACAACGGACCATGGGATCTGGTCGAACCGGATGACGTGCCGCTCTATGTGCTGCGCGTCCCCGTGCAGTACTACGTGCGTCCGCCGGTGTTTTTCCATACCTGGATCGTTACCGCAGCGCCGCGCTGGCATTACCACTGGGGCCCGCGCTGGACGCGTTACCACCACGGCTGGGATCACTGGGACCGCCATGCGATTCCCGCGCCCGCGCCGTTGCCGGTGTACCAGCGGTACTATCACGGTGACCGTTATCCGCACCGCGAGTACCAGCGCGTGATCCGCCGCGAGCATTACCATTATCAGCCGCGTGACCAGATCGTGCGCCGGCATGATCAGCAGCGCGCGGCGCCGCGGCCGCAGGTGCATGCGCAAGCGCATAACCGCCCCGATTCCCGGCAAGAACAAGGATCGCATCGCGACCGCGAGGACGTGCGGCGATTCGAAGCATTGCAAATACTGCAGCAGCAGCAGCAGCGCGATGCGGCTGCGCAGGCACAGCGATCGCAACGGCAGGAACAGGAGCGGCGGCGGGTGCAGGCGCCCGTGCAGCCCGCACAGGCCCGCCCGGACGTTCCGCGTCCGCAGCCGCAACGTGAGCAGCGTGAACGCGGGGAGTCACGCAAACCGGAAGGCATTTATGCGCGGTTGCAGCAGCGCGCAGCAGCCTTGCCGGAGCGACAGCAGGAGCAACAGCAGCCGCAACGGCAACCGTGGCAGGAAACCCCGCGCGCACAGCAGGCGCCGTGGCCGCAACAAGCCCAGGGGCCGCAAGGCAGAGGGGATGCATCCCAGGGCCGGGGCGGTGCCGAACAGCGTCAGGGCCCAAGGCCGGATCGCGGCCGTGATCGTGGGCAGGGAGGCGGATAACGATTGATGCGGAGGCCTGCTCAATTTAATGATGGGCAGGTCGCTGCAGGCATTAAGCGCGGGCGAGACAACCGCGGCCTTGTGTGCCGGCGGATGCGTGAAGATGGAATTTTCCGCCGGAGTCGCGCTAAGATGTCCGGCCCCGGGCACACTGCCCGTGACCATAGGCGAGGTGGCTGCATGGAAACGCTATATAAATGGCGGGTGCAGGAAAAAGACAAACGCGGCCGCTTGCGCTGGGGCCTGGTCCGGTCGCCGATGACGGAAGACACCGCGCGTTTCTGGGCCGCCAATAACAACAGGATCATCGAACGCGTCGATGCGCCCGTGGCCGTGCAAGGCACTGCGCGGCCCGCTGCCGGTTCCGCAACAGCCGCCGCAGCGGATTGCTGATCGCGGGGCAGCACGCCCCAGCGCGGCA
>CAMBCD010000125.1 GCA_945863085.1 Bordetella parapertussis | reverse complement strand
CGCGGCGCTGGCGGCCTTGCTGGCGCAGGCGCGCGTGGTCGTCGGCACGGACACCGGGCTCACGCATCTCGCCGGCGCGCTGGGGGTGCCAACAGCCGGCATTTATGGTGCGACGGATCCCGCGGCGACCGGCCTCTATGCCTGCGCGCGCGGCGTGAACCTTGGCGGTATTGCTGCCGCGCCATCTGCGAAGCAGGTGATTGCCGCGGTGGATGGATTGCTGCGATGAACACGCTGCGGTTTTTTTATACCTTGTTGTGGTACCTCACCACGCCGCTGTTGCTGCTGCGCCTCCTGTGGCGCGCGCGCCGCCAGCGCGAATATCTGCAGCATGTCGGGGAGCGCTTTGGTTTTTATGATGGTGCTGCAGCAGCCGGGCCGTGGCTGTGGGTGCATGCGGTATCGGTCGGCGAAACCCGTGCCGCGGAACCGCTGATCAATGCTTTGCAGCAGCGTTATCCGCAGCATCGCATTCTGCTGACCCACATGACGCCGACCGGGCGTGAAACCGGCAATGCCCTGTTCGGCGACCGCGTGACCCGCTGTTATCTGCCCTATGACTATCCGGGTGCCGTGGCGCGGTTTCTGGATCGCTTCCGGCCGGCAGTTGGTGTGCTGATGGAAACGGAAGTCTGGCCCAATCTGATCCAGGCCGCGGCGAGTCGTGACATTCCGCTGTACCTGGTCAACGCCCGCCTGTCGGAACGATCTTTGCGCGGCTATCAGCGCACGGGTGCGCTGGCGCGGGACGCGATGCGCGGGTTCCGCGCGATTGCCGCGCAGACCGAAGGGGATGCGACTCGCCTGCAGGCGCTGGGGGCGGAGCGGATCAGTGTCACCGGCAACCTGAAATTTGATTTCGAAGTGCCGGCACCACAGGTCGAACAGGGCAAAATCTTGCGCCAGCCCTTTGCCACGCGACCGGTATTGCTGGCGGCGAGTACGCGCGAAGGAGAAGAGGCCCTGTTGCTGGATGCCGTGCAGCGCGCCGGCTTGCGCGAGGCGTTGTTGATTATTGTGCCGCGCCATCCGCAGCGTTTTGACGAGGTGGCCGCACTGGTCGCGGCGCGCGGCCTGCGCATGCAGCGGCGCAGCGCGGGTGCGCCGCTCGCCGCCGATACCGCCGTGCTGCTCGGCGACAGCATGGGCGAGATGTTCATGTATTACGCGGCTTGCGATGTGGTGCTGATGGGCGGCAGTTTTCTGCCTTATGGCGCGCACAGCCTGATCGAACCCTGTGCAATGGGCCGGCCGGTGATCATCGGGCCGTCAACGTATAACTTTGCGGAAGCCGCGGATGCGGCTGTTGCCGCCGGCGCCGCAGTGCGCGTGCATGATCTGGCGGAAGCGGCCGCGGTGGCGCTGCAACTGGCGGGGGATCCGGTGCGGGTGCAGCGGATGGGTGAGGCGGGGCTGTTGTTTACTGCGGCACACCGCGGTGCAACGCAACGGGTGGCAGCCTTGATAAAATATCAATAAGTATTTGATTTATTGAGTATTTTTGACGAACGCCACCGGAATTTTGAATGACCCACGGCACTCTCAATCTCGTCATGCCGGCGGAAGCCGGCATCCAGGAGGTTGGTGTGATGTGTTCTGGACCCCGGCTTTCCCCCCAAGAGGACTTGCTTCGCAGCGCGCGGGGGTGACGAAATTATTATTCAGCAACCGCCGGATGGATTGCGGAGTGACTACCTTTCGAGCCAGCCGTTGATGGTCTGCAAATCAGCTTCGGTGAGTTGGCCGGTGGACGCCTTCAGTTGCAGCAATGACAGGATATAGTTGTAGCGGGACTGCGCCAGATCGCGGCGCGCGCTGAACAGCAGCTGCTGCGCGTTCAACACATCCACCTGTGTGCGCACGCCCACTTCCTGGCCCAGCAGCGTGGAGTCGAGTGAACTCTGATTGGATACCAGCGCAGCTTCCAGCGCGCGTACCTGCGCAATGCCGCTGGTGACGCCCAGGTAACCCTGGCGCGCGGCGAGTTCAGAGCTGCGCCGCGCATTTTCCAGATCCTGCTGTGCCTTCATTTCGTTGGCGACCGCTTCGCGCACCCGCGAATTGACGATGCCGCCCTGATACAGCGGGATCGCCAGTTGCAGGCCGATGACTTTGGACGTGGTGTCGGTGCCGGATCCGCCCTGGGTGCCGGAACCGGAGGCCGATTCACTGAGCGTTGCGTAGGCATCCAGCGTCGGGTAATGCGCGCCGCGGTTGCGTTGCACGTCCTGCGATGCAAAGTTGAGATTTTCCTGTGCGATGCGCACCTGCAAGCCGATGCTGCGGGCCTGTTCGACCCATTGCTCCATCGACTGCGGTTGCGGCGGCAGCGGCACGAAATTCTTGCCGACGTTCGCAATCTCCGGCGCGGTGCGGCCGATCAGTTGTTCCAGCGCGCTGTTTTTGACGGCCAGATCGTTGCGTGCCGCGATTTCCTGCGAAGTGACCAGATCGTAACGGGCCTGGGCGTCGTGGGTGTCGGTGATCGTGGCATTGCCGACTTCGAAATTGCGCTTGGCCTGTTCCAGTTGCTGGCCGATCGCGGTTTTCTGCGCCTGTGCCAGAACCACATTGTTGCGCGCCAGCAGCACGTCGAAATAAGCCTGTGCCACGCGCAGGATCAGGCTCTGCTCGGCAACGGCGAGTTGCACGTCGGCCAGCGCAACCTGGGTCTTGCCCTGGTCGTAGGCCACCCAATTCTGTCGGCGGTATATCGGCTGGGTAATCGATACCGAGGCCGAGTTGGAATTGTATTGCGCCTGGTTGCCGGTCAGCGCCGGATTCCTGAAGCGCAGATCACGGTCGTTGTGCTGGGTCGATGCCGACACATCGGCCTGCGGCAGCAGTCCCGCGCGGCCCTGCGGCAGTTTTTCCTGGGAGGCGGTCCAGCTGGACCGGGCTGCGGCGTACACCGGATCGGAATCCCGCGCGAGACGGTAGATGCCCAGCAAATCCGCCGCGGCCACGGTTTGGGCTGTCAGCAGGGTGCAGGCAATGAGGGTGCCGAAAAATCCGGTGATGCCGAAAGATCCGGTACTGAAAAATACGCGGCGCATGGCGATAGGACGCCTTAAAAGACGAAACGTTGCAGTTGCAGCGCGTTTTTTAACGGAGCCGTACAGGTTTCGAACAGTGTGACGGATTGGCAGGCGAGGCCATTGGCGCGGGTCAGCAGCCGCGCCTGCATCGCCGGCGCGACGCCGACGACGGCGAGCAGGCGGCCGCCGGGATTCAGGCTTTGCTGGAAACTTTCGGGCAGCACCGGCACCGAACCGGTCAGCACGATGGCATCGTACGGCCCGTGTTTGTCCCAGCCGCGCGCGGCGTCGCCGGTTTCCAGCGTGACATTGCTGATGTTGTGCGCTGCCAGGCGTGCGGCGGCGCTGCGGGTGAATTCGGGAACGATATCGACGCTGTAGACATGGCGGCCGAGGCTGGCCAGCAGTGCGGTCATGTAACCGCTGCCGGTGCCGACCTCGAGTATCGAGTCGTCGCGCTGAATGCCGAGTTCCTGCAGCATGCGCGCTTCGAGTTTGGGCGAGAGCATGGTTTCGCCGTGGCCCAGCGGGATTTCCATGTCGACAAAGGCCAGCGCGCGATGCTGTTCCGGCACGAAGTCTTCGCGATGCAGGCGCATCAGCAGATCAAGCACCACCGGATCCAGTACGTCCCACGGCCGGATCTGCTGTTCAACCATGTTGAAGCGGGCGTGTTCGATATCCATGCGGGGGGCTGAATTGGCCGTAGGGTTCATGAGCGATAACTGCTTGTCGAGAAGGGAGATTCAACGGGAATCCCCAACAGGAATTCGCGTCTGAAACGGCATCGGAAAAACGCCGCTTGTTGCTTGCAATTATCCCATATTTCCATTAGCGTAAACACCACACGTAGGGGTCCTTGCGGCGCTGTCAAAGCAAGCTGTCAGAGTAATACAGCCGCAGGGTGAGACAAACCCTCATAACCTGATACGGGTAATGCCGTCGTAGGGAAGCGTGGCGAGGGGTGCTCTTTCTTTTTCTTCTCTTCTCGCCGCTCCTCTCTGCCGGTCCTGCACACACGGAGCGAGCCATGAATGCCAATCCCAAATTCCTGAATGCCACTGCGCAGGTCGATGCCGGCGCAGTCAAACCCCTGCCCAATTCGCGCAAGGTCTACATCGAGGGTTCACAAGCCGGTGTGCGTGTGCCGATGCGCGAAATCACCCAGTCGGATACCCCGGCGTCGATGGGCGCGGAGAAAAATCCGGCCATTCTCGTTTACGACACCTCGGGCCCGTATACCGATCCGGCGGTCAAAATCGATATCCGTTCCGGGCTCGCGCCCTTGCGCCAGTCGTGGATCGAGGCGCGCGGCGATACCGAGGCGCTGACCGGCCCGACCTCGCGTTACGGCCGCGAACGGCTGGAAGATCCCAAACTCGCCAGCCTGCGTTTCAACCTCGGCCGCCAGCCGCGCCGCGCCAAAGCCGGGATGAATGTGTCACAGATGCATTACGCGCGCAAAGGCATCATCACACCGGAAATGGAATACATCGCGATCCGCGAGAACCAGCGCCGTGAAGGACTGAGCGAACTGATCACGCGCCAGCATCCCGGTGAACATTTCGGCGCCTCGATCCCGAAAATCATCACCCCCGAGTTCGTGCGCGACGAAGTGGCCCGCGGCCGCGCCATCATCCCCGTCAACATCAATCATCCGGAAATCGAGCCGATGATCATCGGCCGCAATTTCCTGGTGAAAATAAACGCCAACATCGGCAACTCGGCGATTTCCTCCGGCATCCAGGAAGAAGTCGAAAAAATGACCTGGTCGATCCGCTGGGGCGGCGACACGGTGATGGACCTCTCGACTGGCCAGCACATCCACGAAACCCGCGAGTGGATCATCCGCAATTCGCCGGTGCCCATCGGCACGGTGCCGATTTACCAGGCGCTGGAAAAAGTCGACGGCAAGGCCGAGGAACTGACCTGGGAAATTTACCGTGACACGCTGGTCGAGCAATGCGAGCAGGGCGTCGATTACTTCACGGTCCACGCCGGCGTGCGCCTGCCGTACATCCCCATGACCGCCAAACGCATGACCGGCATCGTGTCGCGCGGCGGCTCGATCATGGCCAAGTGGTGCCTGGCGCACCACAAGGAAAGCTTCCTCTACACCCATTTCGAGGATATCTGCGAACTGCTGAAGCAGTACGATGTCTCATTCTCGCTGGGCGACGGATTGCGCCCGGGCTCGATCTACGACGCCAACGACGAGGCGCAGCTGGCTGAATTGAAAACGCTGGGTGAACTGACCAAGGTGGCGTGGAAACACGATGTGCAGGTGATGATCGAGGGCCCGGGGCACGTGCCGATGCACATGATCAAGGAGAACATGGAGCTGCAGCTCAAATATTGCGACGAAGCGCCGTTCTACACGCTGGGGCCGCTGACCACCGACATCGCGCCGGGGTACGACCACATCACTTCGGCGATCGGTGCTGCGATGATCGGCTGGTACGGCACGGCGATGCTGTGTTACGTGACGCCGAAAGAGCACCTCGGGCTGCCCGACAAGGAAGACGTCAAGGACGGCATCATGGCTTACAAAATCGCCGCGCATGCCGCCGATCTCGGCAAGGGGCATCCGGGTGCGCAGATCCGTGACAACGCCCTGTCGAAGGCGCGTTTTGAATTCCGCTGGGACGACCAGTTCAATCTGGGTCTTGATCCGGACAAGGCGCGCGAGTTCCACGACGAAACATTGCCGCAGCACGGCGCCAAACTCGCGCATTTCTGCTCCATGTGCGGGCCGCATTTCTGTTCGATGAAAATCACCCAGGATGTGCGCGAATACGCCGCAGCACAGGGTGTGGCCGAAAAGGATGCGCTGCAAAAAGGCATGCAGGACAAGGCGCAGGAGTTTGTCGAACAGGGCGCGGAGATTTATCGCAAGGCCTGAGCGCCGTCGCGTAATTGGCCGGTACACCGGCTGCTTGCTCCGGCGTTAAACAGGACAGCCAAGGTGGAGGTGACCATGCTGCAGCGTACATTGTTGATGGTGATGCTGATGTTGTCGGCAGCAGCGCAAGCCGCGGAGCCGGCGCGCGCCGAAGCCGTGCCGCCCGAGTTGAGGATGCTGCTGGGCGGCCTGGTCACCGAGCAGGATGTCAGCCAGTTGTTCGCGCATTTGCGCGCCTCGATGCGCGCCACGGCCGAAGGCCGGCAGCCGCCGCCTTTTCCCGAAGCGCTGGGCAGGCGGCTGGAAGCGGCCGGTGGTGAATTGCAGGTGCGCGGTTTGATTGCCGGCATGGCCCTGACGCATTTTGTCGAGCGTGCGGTCCGCGATGCCGTGCGTGAACTGGCGCCGCCACCGGCGCCGCGCGAGGGTTACTGATTTTTGCAGTTCGTCTGCGGGTATCTGTCGGGCATGCGGCGAGGCCCTGCGTCTCAAATCCCCATTGCAACATTTCCGTTTTGCGCTGAGTAAACCTTGAATAAAAAAATAACGCTGGTGGCAGGAGTGGCTGTGGCGCTGGGTATTGCCGGCGCCGCTTATTGGTACTTCGGCGGCGCGCCGGCACAGCCGGCATTCCGGACGGCCAATATCGAGCGCGGCAACCTGGTGGCTGCGGTGTCGGCGACGGGCACCCTGAATCCGGTGGTGTCGGTGCAGGTCGGCTCGCAGGTGTCCGGGCAGATCAAGGAAATTTTCGTCGATTACAACTCGGTGGTGAAAAAAGACGACGTCATCGCGCGCATCGACCCCGAATCATTTCAGCTGCGCGTCAGCCAGGCGATGTCCGATCTGGAGGCGGCCAGGGCCACGGCGCTGACGCAGCGCGCCAATGTGGCGGCGCTGCAGGCCGAGGTGTCGCGCGCCCGGGTGGCGCATGCTGAAACCGAGCGTGACCTGAAACGCAACCAGATGCTGGTTGACAAGGGTTTCGTGTCGCAGTCGGCGCTGGAAAAAACCGAGTCGGCGGTGGCCATTGCCGCCGAACAGGTGAAGACCGCGCAGGCGCAACGCGCGGTCGGTGATGCGCAGATCCGCAACGGAGAAGCGCTGGTCAAGCAGCGCGAATCGCAACTGGCGCAGGCCCGGGTCGATCTCGCGCGCACGACCATCCGCGCGCCGGTGGACGGCGTCGTCATCTCGCGCAGCGTCGATGCCGGACAGACTGTTGCTGCCAGCCTGCAGGCGCCGGTGCTGTTCCAGATCGCGCGCAACCTGACCGACATGCAGGTTGAGGCGTCCATCGACGAGTCGGAAATCGGCCGCGTCGCCATCGGCCAGGACGCGACGTTTACCGTTGATTCGTTCCCGGGCCGCACCTTCCGCGGCAAAATCACCCAGGTGCGCAAGGCTGCGCTGGTGGTGCAGAACGTGGTGACTTATGTGGCGATCATTTCCGCTGCCAATCCCGACCTGACGCTGCTGCCGGGAATGACCACCAATGTGCGCATCATTGTTGCCAACCGCGACCAGGTGCTGCGGGTACCCAATGCGGCTTTGCGTTATCGCCCGCCCGGGGCGGCAGCGCCGGCGAAGGGACAAAAACCTGCAGCACAGCAGGGCGCCACTGGCGGGGGTGCCGGCGGTCAGGCGCAGGCGACGCGCGAGCGGTTGACCCGTGAGCTGGACTTGAACGCCGAACAGCAGGCCA
>CAMBCD010000124.1 GCA_945863085.1 Bordetella parapertussis | reverse complement strand
GGCTGCTGGTGTGGCCATCAATCCCGGGCCCGAATGGTCGGTGAACAAGGCGCAGGCCCGCAGCCACCTGCGGCTGTGTTTCGCCAACCTGAGCCACGAGGAAATCAGCCAGGGGGTGGCGACGCTGGCGGAGGTCTGCCGCAAAGAGTTCGGCGTGCCGGGCTGAATCTGCCTTCGCGTTGCAGCAGTGTAAACTATAGATTACACTGCTGCCGTGATCGAAATCCGCGAAACACTGGGGTTTTCGGCATGGCTGGAGTCCCTGCGTGATGCCCGGGCACGAACGCGGGTGCAGGCGCGAATTCTCCGGCTGCGGCACGGCAATCCCGGAGACGTGAAACCGGTGGGCGAAGGCGTTTCGGACATGCGCATCGATTACAGCACCGGTTATCGGGTGTATTACGTGAAGCGCGGCGCACTGCTGGTGATTCTGCTGGCTGGCGGCGCAAAGCCGACTCAGGACAAAGACATTAAAACCGCGCTGAAGCTGGCGCGCATGCTTTAGGAGTTCATCATGGCCAAGAAACTGACTACACGCCCTTATGACGCAGCGACTTACCTGAGAACCGAGCAGGAATGCGCGCTGTATCTGCAGGCCGCGATTGACGAATCAGACGGCGATCCGGCGCTGGTGATTGCGGCACTCGGCGATATCGCCCGTGCCCGCGGCATGATGCAACTCGCGCGCGACACCGGCCTCACCCGTGAAGGCCTCTACAAAGCGCTGTCGCCGGATGGCAACCCCAGTTTCGCGACCATCATGAAAGTGTGCAAGGCGCTGGGCTTGAAGCTGCATACCGAACCGGTCGAGGTCTGACCGCCGTTTGGAAGGACGATGCGGCACGATAACTTCGTTTCCGCCACCCCGGACAGGGAGGAATTTTTTGGACTCTGTTTCAACCGGCGTTTCCGCGCCACTCCGCATCGGCGAGATCAGCACCTTTGTTCTGGATGCGCCGATCGCCAAACCGGTCAGGAATTCCTGGCGCACGCTGACTTCACGCAGCGCACTGCTGCTCCGCATCACCGATCAGGACGGCGCCGAGGGCTGGGGTGAGGTGTGGTGCAATTACCCGCCCCGCGGCGCCCGCCATCGTGCCGACCTGATCAATCTCGTTGCGGCGCCGGTCATTACCGGTCGCGATTTCGCGGGCCCGGAGGACGTGTTTCGCACGCTGGAAAAAGCGTTGCGCATCCCCTCGATCACCGCCGGCGAACACGGTCCGTTTGCGCAGATCACCGCGGGTATCGACAACGCCCTGTGGGATCTGGTGGCGAAACGCGCCGGCAAACCCCTGTGGCAATATTTCGGCGGTGTATCTCGCATTGAGGTCTATGCCAGCGGCCTGAGCCCCGACGAGCCCGGCCCGCTGGCCGCCCAAGCGGTCAAAAACGGATTCCGCGCTGCCAAACTCAAGGTGGGCGTGGATTCCGCTGTGGACATCAAAAATTCCGCCGAGCTTAAATCCATACTGGGGGCATCCGGAAAGTTGATGTACGACGCCAACCAGCGCTGGACGGTTGAACAGGCGAAGGAGGAAATGCGCAAGTTCGCCGAATTCAAACCCGTGTGGATGGAGGAGCCGATCGCCGGTGACGAACCGGTCGCTGCCTGGAAGGCGCTGGCCGCCGACAGTGTGCTGCCGCTGGCCGGCGGGGAAAATGTCCGCGGGCGCACAGCCTTTGACGAATTCGTCGCCAGCGGCGTGCTGCAGTTTCTGCAACCCGACATGGGCAAGTGGGGTGGATATACGGAATGCCTGCCGCTGGGGCGCCGCGCCATTGCCGCGGGCATACAGTTCTGCCCGCATTGGCTCGGCAGTTCCGTCGGCCTGATGTCTTCGCTGAATCTGTTGGGGGCGGCAGGCGGCAAGGGCTGGGGCGAGTTTGACGCCAATCCAAACCCTTTGCGCGAGCTGCTGATGCCCGGCGACATCAAGGTGAAGGATGGATTCGTTGCCTTGAGCAGTTCTGCTGGCATCGGATTTACCCCGAACAGGGATGTACTGAAGGAATTCGCAGCAAAATAAAGTAATCCTCGATTCATTTTCAGGCGGGAACAAAATCCAGTGCCGCACCCGGCCAGTTGAAACATCCCTGCTGAAAAAGGTCTACTATTCCACCAGCACGGCAAACCTTATGGGGCGTCAGACCTCATTTTTTTGCAGGATCGTGCGTCAAATCAATCGAGGAGAAGTCATGAACAAAAGAAATCCGCACAAGTGTTGTTTGGCATTGGCTGCACTGGTCTTCGGCACCATCAGCGCCGCAACAGCGGCATATCCCGAGAAACCCGTACGCATGATCGTGCCCTTTGCCACAGGCGGCGGCACCGATCTGCAGGGGCGCCTGATCGCCGAAAAGCTGCGCCAGGGCCTGGGCCAGACCATCATCGTTGAAAACCGCACCGGTAACGGCGGTCTGATCGGCGCCGAGGCCGTTACCAAGTCCGCACCTGACGGTTACACGGTGCTGATGACCACGGCGTCGATTTCGCTGAACGCGGTGTTGCAGAAAAACAGCCTGCGTTTTGATCTGCTGAAGGATCTCGACCCGGTCACCTGGGTCAGCAACACCGCGCTGGTACTCGCCGTGCATACCAGCGTTCCCGCGAAATCGGTCAGGGAACTCGTGGCTCTTTCGAACCGGGCGCCGGACGGATTAAACATCGGCGCCAACGGTGCGGGCACCACCAGCCATCTGTCGGCCGAGATGTTCAAGCAGTTCACCAAGGCAAAAAGCGTCATCATCCAGTACAAGGGCGGTGGTCCGTCGGCGTTGGCGCTCGCCACCGGTGAAACCGACCTGTTGTTCAACACGCCGACCTCACTGCTGATTCATCTCAATGCGAATCGCCTGCGCGCACTGGCCGTCACCACCGAAAAACCCACTGCCTGGAACCCGAGCCTGCCGACCATGAACTCCTTTTATCCGGGATTCGTGACTGATCAGTGGTATGCCGTATTTTTACCGGCAGGCACGCCCAAAATCGTCGGGACGACGCTGCATTCGCAAATCAAAAAAGCGCTGGGCACCAAAGAAGTTGCCGAGTTCTACAAACAGCAGGCACTGGACCCTATCGTCAGCAGCCCTGAGGAACTGACCAAGCTACTGAAAAGCGAGATCACGAAATACACCGAGGTCGTGCAAAAAGCCGGCATCAAAACCAATTAAATTAATACGGCAATCCAACGGAATAACATAAATGCTTGATTTTATTGATATTTTTATGTAGGCCTGTGTAGGCTCAGGGGGCCGCGATAACAACCAAGGCGGTCCCCTGATTTTGTCCTGTTGTCACTGTTGGAGGAGAACCACAATGACGGCTTCAAGAGCTTCGCTGCGTCCGGTCCCGCCGCGTCTGGTCCTGTCGCATCTCGTCCCGCTGATTCTGGCCCTGCTGGCCTTGGCGTTTTCATTACCGGCCGCCGCGCAGAAATATCCCGAACGCAATGTCCGCCTGATCGTGGCCTTCCCGACCGGCGCCGCGCAGATCCTCGGGCTGCTGGTTGCGGACAAACTCGGCGCCGCCCTCGGCCAGCCGGTGGTAGCCGATTTCCGGCCCGGCGCCGGCGGCAACCTCGCCGCAGAACTCGCAGCCAAGACGCCGGCCGATGGCCACAGCCTGCTGCTGACCAGCCCGTCGCTGGCGATCAGCCCCAGCCTCTACAAAAAGCTCAACTACGACACCATGCGCGACTTCAGCACGATCTCGCTGCTGTCGACGGTGCCCAATGTGTGTGTGATCCACCCGTCGGTACCGGCAAAAAACATCAACGAACTGGTCAGGCTCGCGCGCGCCCACCCCGGCAAGCTGAGTTTCGGCTCCGGCGGCGTTGGTTCTTCCAACCACCTCGCAGGCGAACTGTTCAAGTCGCTGGCGAAGGTCAACATCGTGCACGTGCCGTACAAGGGTGCCAGCATCGCGCTGACCCACATCCTTGGCGGCGAAGCGGAAATGGTGATGGTGACCGTGCCCGCGACCATTCCCTTCATCAACAGCGGCCGGCTGCGCGGGCTGGCGGTGCTGGTGCCGGAGCGAGTGCCCACGCTGCCCAATGTGCCGACCACCGCCGAGGCCGGCATGCCGGAGCTGGTGATCAACACCTGGTACGGCCTGTTCGCGCCGACCGGTGTGCGGCCGGAAGTCATCCAGCGCATCAATGCCGAAGTAGTGAAGTTCATGCACGCGCCCGAAGTCAAAGCCATGCTCGCCAAGTCAGGCCTGGTACCGGTGACCAACACCCCGGCTGAATTCAGCGATTACCTGCGCGCCGACATCGAGAAATGGGCGCGGGTGATCCGCGAAGCGAAGATCAGCGTGCAGTAAACGGCTTGAACCCAACCGAACAACCGGGGGCGGACCACGGCCTCTCTGAATAGGACAGCCATAACCACCGCCCCATTTGATTTCACCCCGCTCCTCCCATCCTGTCTGCGGCCCGCGCGGCGGCGGATTTTATGGCTAAGCTGAAGGACTGCAAGCGCGGCAAGGGCCTGAAAATCTACCCATTGAAATCGGGCTCTGCCACCTCATCAACTTACAAACAATCAAGTCATCCATGGAAGTTACAAAAACACTGGCTCAGTATGTCGTCCATTCGCGATATGAAGACATCCCGAAGGATGTCCGGCACGAAGCTTCGCGCGCGCTGCTGAATTTATGCGGGTGCTCCATTGCCGGCGCATCACACCCGACCGTCGAGAACGCGCTCGGTGCGGTGCGCCCTTTTGCGGGACCCGATCAGGCCAGCATCCTGGGCCGGACGGAAAAACTGGATATCCTGAACGCCGCGCTGCTGAACGGCATCAGCTCGCATGTGCTCGATTTCGACGATACCCATGTCGAAGCGATACACCCCAGCGCACCGGTCTGGCCTGCACTGCTCGCCCTGGCCGAGTGGAAAGGCGTCAGTGGTGCCGATGTCATTCACGCCTTCGTGATCGGCGTCGAAGTCGAATGCAGAGTCGGGCTTGCCGTAGTACCGGATCATTACGATGTGGGCTGGCATATCACCAGCACGGTCGGCGTACTCGGTGCCGCAGCGGCGGCCGGCAAAATCCTTGGCCTTGATCAGCAGCGGATGGCATGGGCTCTGGGCATCGCGGCCACGCAAGCCTCGGGGCTGCGTGAAATGTTCGGCTCCATGTGCAAATGCCTCCATCCGGGCCGTGCTGCGCAAAACGGACTGCATGCGGCATTTCTTGCAGCAACCGGTTTCACCAGCTCTGAGCATGCCATCGAGGCACCCCGGGGCTTCGGACATGTGCTGTCCACAAAATTCGACGCCGCCCCGATCATTGCCCCATGGGGACCATCGTTCGAGCTGATGCGCAACATGTATAAGCCGTTTGCCTGCGGACTGGTCGTACACGGCGCAATTGATGGCTGCATGCAACTGCGCAGTGAATACGGGCTGACGCCGGACATGGTCGACAGGATCGATCTCAAAGTCGGAAAGATCGTGCTTGAACTCACGGGAAAAACCGAGCCCCGAACCGGCCTTGAAGGCAAATTCAGCGTCTATCACGCGGCCGCCGCTGCGTTATGCCAGGGTGCGGGGGGCGAGATCCAGTTCAGTGATGAATGCGTGAATGATCCGGTGGTGGCCGGTCTTCGCCGCCGTGTCCACGCCACGATTGATGAGTCCTTGAGCTGGGCCCAGGCTCACGTGATGATCACACTGAAGGATGGGCGAAAGCTCGATCGGATGGTCAAACATCCGGTTGGGTCACTGGAACACCCGATGAGCGACCGGGACATCGAGGCCAAGTTTGTCGATCTCACTGACGGCATTCTCGACCAGGGCAGACAGAAAAATCTGATCGAACTTTGCTGGGATCTTGGAAATCTGGCGGATGCCGGCGTGATCGCCCGCTCTGGCGCACTGGCCTGATGTCACCCGACGCAATCCTCAGCCAGCACCACCCGTTGTATTCCGGGTGTGTCGGTCGCAGGGATTGTTCAGTTGATCAAGTTCAGTCCATCAAGCGGTAATCTGCCTGACCAGCTGGTCAACATAACGTAGCGTCAGTTCCTGCATTTCCCCGGGCTTCAGATTGCTGATCGGGTGCGGCATCTCGATATAGGGGTGCCCTTCCATGCCCTTGCCCTTGAACTGGAATACCGCAGCATTCTTGAACGCCTGCGTAATCACAACCGTTGCCGGTATCCCGCGCTTCTCGAATTCGATGGTGTCGTGCACACTGCACAACGTACAGGACCCTCATCCACCGACGGCGGCAATCGCCACCTGCACCTCTTTGGACATTTCATCGATCAGGGCATTGGTCGCTGGTTTGGAATAGTGCTCCTTGGCGCGCAGGATGACTTTTGCAACGCCGTATTTCTCCTGCAGTGCCTTGCCGATGGTCTCAAGAATCAGGGTGCCCTGTTCCTTGGTGTTGTCCAGCAAACCCACCACCTTCCCGGCCAGGTCCATCGGCCGAGGGGCCAGAGCCACGGGCGCTTTACCGCCCCCGGCAGTCGGATCAATAAATCCCAGGTCATTCGCCATCATTGCCTCCGTTGTGATTCATTCAACTTAAATTTCGTATTTCCCGTGGACTGCCTTGCTGCCGCCACTCCATCCGTGGCAAACCGCCGTGCACGGCCCCCAGCCGCCGGCAACCATCAGCTGCAGGTCATCGGCTTCCTTTATTGCCGGAATGAAAAAGTCATCGTCATCCGGATTGACCTTGATCGGAAAGCCCAGCGCCCGCTCCCGCCGCCAGTTGCCGCCGTTCTTGAGATCCCGGACTTTGCGACCGGCGATCCTGCACAGCCGCTCATGAACGTCGGCGCGGCTCATGCCGGCCTTCGCACAGATGGTGGCGTGCTGGGGTCCCATGGCGACCACCATGTCGGAACGCGCGTGCATGTTCCAGGACCCCATGGCCACCATGGAATCCGCGATGCCGTTGAGCAGGCGGTCCGGTTCCTGGCTCACGTCGTCAAAACACAAACGCGGGCTTTCCACCATTGCGCAGGTTATGACGTTGTCGGTCTCCAGATACCCCTTTGAAACCGCGAGGGTCTCCCAGGGGCTCTGGCTGGTGTTCTCGGTGATGCAGGCGGTATAGCGCAAAGGAGTGGAAAAAATGGTGGCCGACCCGATGCCGGCAATGCCGCCGCCAAGGTTAAGCATCATCAGGCGGATGGCGCGTCCGATGGTGGCATTGGCCCTGAAGCTGGGGCCAAAGCATCCGTTTTCCCCGTGAATGCCGATTTGCTGGGCATAAGGACCGTTGACGATCATCAGTGGAGCGACGCCATGCATGGTGCCCTGGACACCATTCATGTTGAATTCTTCCCGCAGCATCATGGAAATTCCGCCCAGCACCACGGACAGATACTCCGGTTTGCATCCGGCCATCAGCGCGTGGATCGCGACAGTCCTGACTGTCGCCTTCTCCATCGCCGGCGGAATGCTGCCGATCACCTCATCGGGGTCGCGGCGCGTTCCTTTCAGCATGGCCTGCACCCGGGCTTCGGTCGGCGTCACCACCGGGAAACCATCGGACCACGGCTTGTTCAGGAAAAATTCAAACTCGTCTACAGCTTCGGCCACTTCAAGCTCCCGGATTTAATGATCAACCACCACGGTCAATGTTTGAGAACCGCCATTTGTTCAGATCGAATAAAGACCATGTACCGCGCGGCTTCCCCCTCCCCAG
>CAMBCD010000123.1 GCA_945863085.1 Bordetella parapertussis | reverse complement strand
GGTTTTCAGCTGCTCCGTCACCGCCTTGCGAATGGGCTCGATCTGGCTCTTGCCGGGATAACCCAGCAGGATGTCCACCGATACGTTGTTACTCTCCACCTTGATGTTTTTCGCGGACTTGCCAGCGACATAATCCATTTTGGTGTTGGGATCCGTCAGCGCCTTAAGCGCGGTCTGGACGTCCTGCTCGGTAATCGGGGTAACAGCCATGGCTTGGGGTTCCGTTCGTAATGCGTGGTGAGGCGGCGATTGTAGCGAGATACCCCCCCGCAAACCACAACAAAACTGCCACAACCCCATGCTGGCAAAGGTTTTTTTGCGTCCTTGCCACAGTGTCTGCCGGGAACCATGGCAGACGCCCTTCCGCAAGCCGGGAGTTTCGGAATAGTTTGTTACAATTCAATCCTTTAGCATCGCCCATCGACTCACACCCATGCCTGAACTCCCGCAAACAGCGCGCCGCATCCTTGTGACCTCAGCGCTGCCCTACGCCAATGGCGCCATTCACCTGGGCCATCTGGTCGAGTACATCCAGACCGACATCTGGGTGCGGTTCCAGCGCATGCAGGGCCATGAGGTGCACTATGTCGGCGCGGATGACACCCATGGCACACCGGTGATGCTGCGCGCGGACAGCGAAGGCATTACCCCCAAGCAGCTGATCGACCGGGTGTGGAAGGAGCACGACCGCGACTTCAAAAGTTTCGGTGTCAGCTTCGACAACTACTACACCACCGATTCACCGGAGAACGAGGCGCTGTGCGCGGACATCTACGGCAAGCTCAAGGCCGCGGACCTGATCGCCACACGATCGGTCGAACAGTTCTACGACCCGGTCAAGCAGATGTTCCTGCCGGACCGTTACATCAAGGGCGAATGCCCGAAATGCGGTGCGAAAGACCAGTACGGCGATTCCTGCGAAGTCTGCGGTGCGACCTACGCGCCGACCGACCTGAAGAATTCCTACTCCACCGTCTCCGGCGCAGCGCCCGTGCGCAAGGCCTCGGAACATTACTTTTTCAAGCTCTCGGACAAACGCTGCGAGGAATTCCTGCGCGGCTACACCCAAGGCGCTGGACACCTGCAGGCCGAAGCCGCCAACAAGATGAAGGAATGGCTGGGCGAGGCCGGTGAAGCAAAACTCTCTGACTGGGACATCTCGCGCGACGCGCCCTACTTCGGCTTTCCGATTCCCGGCACTGACGGCAAGAAATTCTTTTATGTCTGGCTCGACGCGCCGGTGGGTTATTTCAGCAGCTTCCTGAATTACGTCAAAAAACAGCAGGCCAAAGGCATCACCATCGACGCCGATGCCTTCCTGAAACCGGGCGGTAACACCGAACTGATTCACTTCATCGGCAAGGACATACTCTATTTCCACGCCCTGTTCTGGCCGGCGATGCTGCAGCAGGCCGGATTCCGCACGCCAACCAAGGTCTACGCCCACGGCTTTCTGACAGTCAACGGCGAAAAAATGTCCAAGTCGCGCGGCACCTTCATCACCGCCGAAAGCTACATCCAGCAGGGACTGAATCCGGAATGGCTGCGTTATTACTATGCTGCCAAGCTGAATGCGACAATGGAAGACCTGGATCTGAATCTGGATGATTTTGTGGCCCGGGTAAATAGTGACTTGGTGGGCAAGTACGTCAATATTGCGAGCCGCGCTGCAGGGTTTTTACACAAACACTTCCAAGGCAAGATTGGCCAACTTCTCTTTGGCGATTTACCCGGGCAAGAACCCATCGCAATCAATTTTATTCAAGAGATTCTCGATAACGATGCCCCTCTGGTTCGTACCGCATACAGTAATCGGGAATATGGTTTAGCCATACGCAGAATTATGTCTGTTGCTGATCGTATCAACGAATTTTGGGACAAACAAAAACCTTGGGAATTAGCAAAACAAGCAGGCACAAATACGGATGAGGCAATCAAAGCAAAACTTAAACTGCACGAGGTTTGTAGCGTAACGATTGAATGCTTTCGTTTACTAACCTTATTTCTTCGCCCCGTTCTTCCCAGCCTTGCCAGCAAGGCAGATGAGTTTCTTAACTCAGATACGACGAAATGGCCGTTAGTAATTAGACCTCTCTCGCAACACCATTCGATCCGCGAATACAGCCACTTGATGACCCGCGTCGACCCCAAACAAATCGAAGCCCTCGTCGCCGCCAACAAGGAAAACCTGCAAATGACCACCGCCCCCACGCCCGCACCTGCAGCCGCCACAGCAGCACCGGTCGCGACCGGCCCGGCAACCATCTCGATCGACGACTTCACCAAAATCGACCTGCGCATCGCCAAAATCGCCAATGCCGAACATGTCGAAGGCGCCGACAAGCTGTTGAAACTGACGCTGGACGTCGGTAGTCTGGGCACCAAACAGGTGTTCGCCGGCATCAAGGCCGCGTATGACCCGGAGCAGCTCAAAGGCCGGCTGACGGTGATGGTCGCCAACCTCGCGCCGCGCAAAATGAAATTCGGCATGTCCGAAGGCATGGTGCTCGCCGCCAGCGGCGACGCGCCCGGCCTGTACCTGCTGTCACCCGATTCCGGCGCCCAGCCCGGCATGCGCATCAAATAAGCATCCAATAACATAGCGACCGCAGCCCACCGCCACAGGCCATGAGCAACGACAACCGCACCTTTGTCTGCAGCGTCGCGTTCATCGACATCGTCGAATATTCGAAGAAGTCGGTGGCGGAGCAGATGCGCGCCAAGGAGCAGTTCAACCTGATGCTGGCGCAGGCGCTGGCGGACGTGCCGAGCAAGGACCGCATCATCCTCGACACCGGAGATGGCGCGGCGATCAGTTTCCTCGGCGATCCGGAGGACGGCCTGTTCCTCGGCCTCGCGCTGCGCGATGCACTGGCCGAACGCAGCGACGAATCCCTGCGCCTGCGCATCGGCATCAACCTCGGGCCAGTGCGGCTGGTAAAGGACATCAACGGCCAACCGAACATCATCGGTGACGGCATCAATGTCGCGCAGCGGGTCATGAGTTTTGCCGAAATCAACCAGGTGCTGGCATCGCGCTCGTACTATGAAGTGGTTTCCGCACTGTCGCCGGATTACGCGCACCTGTTCAATTTCGAGGGTGCGCGCACCGACAAACATGTGCGCGAACACGAGGTTTATGCACTGGGCAGGGAACCGGCTCCCCCGCGGCCGCCACGCCGCAAACCCGGCGCTGCAGCGGTGCATGCGACGGCAATCATGGAAAAAATCGTCCATGCCGCGCATACCACCCGCGCCCAAGTCATGCGCCGGCCGCCGCTGGTCACCGGACTGACGGTGGCGCTGATCCTTGCCGTCGCCATCCCCTTGCGAATGGCAGTGAAAAACGCTGAAGCGGAGGCGGAGCGGCAGGCCGAAATCGCAGCCTCGACCGTGGTCATGCCGCGCCCCCTGAAAGCAAAACCCCGGGCAGCCGAGCCGCCGCCACAGGTGGCCGAAGCCGCACCAGCGCCCAAGCCCCGCCCTGCCAAAAAACCTGCCCCCCGCGCCGAAGAAGCAGCGGCCACCGGCACCGTGCGCCTGAACGTGCTGCCCTGGGGGGAAATCCATATCAACGGCAATCAATACGGGGTCTCGCCGCCGCTGCGCGACATCGCGTTGAAGCCCGGGGTCTACAAGCTCGAGATCCGCAACTCCGGATTTGCCTCATACCTGCAAGTGGTAGAGGTCAAGTCCGGCGAAGAGATTAGAATCCGGCATCGGTTCCGTTAAGAAAAGTATTGGGGAGAAACCATGCGTTTGTTCATCATCATGCTGCTGCTGTTACCGCTGCTGAGCGGCTGCGAAACCGTCAAAAAAGGCGTGCAGAGCGTCACCGACTCGCTGGATTTCGACAAGGCGCGCGCCAAATCAACGGAAGAAACCACGCTGCCCACGCCGGAAGCGCGGCTGAAATCGGGCATCAGCCAGTATGAAGAAGGCAACTACGCCAATGCGCAGCGCCTGATCCAGGGCGCCCTCGGCGAGGGCCTGGCCTCGCGTACCGACCAGGCGCGGGCCTACAAGTATCTGGCGTTCATTTATTGCGTGACCGACCGCGTCGCACAGTGCCGCCAGGAATTCAGCAACGCGATTGCGGCTGACCCTAAATTCAGCCTGAGCCCGGCAGAGGCCGGACATCCGACCTGGGGGCCGGTGTACCGCAATGTGCGCGGACGCTGACCCCGGCAGGAACCGATGAACCAGCCCGCGCAGATTGGTCGTTACGACGTCGTGGCCGAAATCGGCCGCGGCGCGATGGGCGTGGTCTACCGTGCCGTCGACCCGATGCTCGAACGCACGGTCGCCATCAAGACCATCAACATGGCGCTCGATCCGGGCGAGATGGAGCATTACGAAAAACGCTTCACCATCGAGGCGCGCGCCGCCGGCGGCCTCAACCATCCGAACATTGTCACCATCCATGACATCGGTCGCAGCGGCGACCTCGCCTACATGGCGATGGAATTCCTCGAAGGCCGCGAACTGAAGGACCTGATCGCCGGCAGCGAACTGACCGTGGACCGCGCGCTGGAAATCGCCGCGCAGGCCGCTGACGGCCTTACCTATGCGCATCAGCATGATGTCGTGCATCGCGACATCAAGCCGGCCAACATCATGATTCTCAGTGACGGCCGGGTAAAAATCATGGACTTCGGCATTGCGCGCATGCGTACCGCCGATGTGCGCACGCAGACCGGCGTGGTGCTGGGTTCGCCGCGTTACCTGTCGCCGGAACAGGTGCTGGGCAAACGCTCCGACGGGCGCGCCGACATTTTTTCGCTGGGCGTGATCCTCTACGAAATGGTCGCCGGGCAGCCGCCGTTCAACGGCATCGACGTCAACTCGCTGATGTTCCAGATCGTCAACTTCACGCCGCCGCCGCCGAGTTCGGTCAACACCGCCCTGCCGCAGATGCTCGACCTGATCATCGCCAAGGCGCTGGCCAAGTCAGCCGACGAACGTTACGCCAGCATTGCCGAGCTCGCCGCCGACCTGCGCGCCTGCCGCCAGCAGGGCCTGGGCAACATCGTGCCATCGCTGATCGCCGCCGCACAGCCGGCGAGCGCGGAATCGCAGCAAATGCTGTTTGACGACACCACGATGCCGGCGACACGTGCCGAGGACCGCAGCCTGACGCCCACGCTGCCCGGCGACACCATCCCTTCGCGCGGCCTGGCCAAGGAATTCGACTCGATGGCGGCCACCATGCGCCTCGCCGCCAAAACCGGCGCCCTCACCGATCCCGATGCCTTTGCCGCCAACTTCGGCGTCAGCCGCCATTCCATCGACGCCGCGATCATGGATGCCGGCGATGAATCCGAACGCAACTGGGGCGCCAACACCGTGATGCGCGCGCCGCCGTGGTCGACCCGCGACCGGCAGATTTTCCTCGGTGCTGTCGGCGGCGCACTCGTACTGGGCGCACTGATCGTCTTTATCTAGTCCGTTCTCCTGACGCTTTTTTCCGAAAGGACGCCATGCGCATCACCGCCGTCGAAGCCATTGCCATTGACATTCCCCTCAGCAAAAATTTCGGCGGCTCGACCTACAGCGTGCTCAAAAGATCCACCGTCATTACACGGCTGCGCACCGACAGCGGCCTGATCAGCAATGTCTACAACGGTGACAACCGCGCCCACGGCCCGCAAATCGCAAAGCTGATTGAAAACGATTTATTCAATGTAATCAAAGGCATGGATGTTTTCGAGCGGGAACGCGCCTGGGACCGCATGTTTGCGCTGAGCCACTCCGCCGGCGACAAGAAACTGCTGCTCGAAGCCATCGCCTGCGTCGACTGCGCGATCTGGGACCTGACCGGCAAGGCGCTGGGCAAAAGTGTCCGCGAACTGATCGGCGGTTACACCACCGAACTGCCGCTCATTTCCATCGGCGGTTATTACATGCCCGGCAAAACCGATGCCGACATCGCACGCGAAATCGTGTCGTACCGCGACGCCAGCATGGCCGGCTGCAAATTCAAGGTCGGCGGCCTGTCGCCGGAAGAAGATGCAAAACGCGTCGCTGTTGCGCGCAAGGCGGTGGGCGACGATTTCATTCTGTGCGTCGACGCCAACCGCGGCTGGGCCGCTGAAGATGCAATCCGTTTCGCACGATTGGTCGAACCGCTCAACATCCGCTGGTTCGAGGAACCCTGCCACTGGTACGACGATGCCGCGCAGATGGCGCGGGTGCGGCAGGCGATCCCGATGCCGGTCACCGCGGGGCAAAGCGAAATCACCAGCCATGCCATCCGCCGCCTGGTCGATGCCGGCGCGGTGGACCTGGTCAATTACGACGTATCGGAAGGCGGCGGCGTCACCGACTGGCTGCGCGCCGCCGGGCTGTGCCGCGCCGCGGGCGTGGACATGGCGCACCACGAAGAAGCACAGATCGCCAGCCAGCTGCTGGCCGCCGTGCCCCACGGCACCTACGCCGAATGTTTTGCCGATCCGGCGCGGGATCCCGTCTGGCAGTTGATGTGGATCAACCGTCCGGCGATCAAAAGCGGCATCATGCAGGTCGCAACCGGCCCCGGTTTCGGCATCGAACTGGATGAAAAAATGATCAAGCAATTCCGCAGCAACTAGCCTCTCAACTTTCACAATAATGCCCGCCCTGCCCCGTTTCCGTCCGCGCCTGATCGAGGTCATCGGGGAGTACAACGCCGCGCGGCTGCGCACCGACGTGCTGGCCGGCATCACCGTCGGCGTGCTGGCGCTGCCGCTGGCGATTGCATTCGCGATTGCATCAGGCATGACCCCGGAATCGGGCATTTACACCGCGATCATCGCCGGCTTCATCATCTCCGCGTTCGGCGGATCAAAGGTGCAGATCGGCGGCCCCACGGGCGCCTTCATCGTCATCGTCTACGGCATCGTCGTGCAGTATGGCGTCGCCAACCTGCTGATCTGCACGCTGATGGCGGGCGTAATGCTGCTGGCAATGGGCCTGCTGCGCATGGGCACGTGGATCCGCTTCATCCCGGTATCGGTGATCAGCGGTTTCACCAAGGGCATCGCGGTACTGATCCTGCTGTCACAGGTGCGGGATTTTTTCGGCCTCTCCACCGGGCAGCTGCCTGCGGAGTTTTTCGCACAGATCGCCGTATTGTGGCAGGCACTGCACACCGTCAACTGGGTCGCGGTCGTGCTGGCCCTCGCCTGCCTGGCACTGATCGTGTTCTGGCCACAGGCCTGGCGCGCCCTGCCTTCGCCCATCGTCGCGCTGGTCCTGGGCACCGCGGCAGTAGCGCTGTTCCACCTGCCGGTGGAAACCATAGGCTCCCGTTTCGGCGGCATTCCACAGACCCTGCCAACATTCGCCTTTCCCGAACTCTCGCTGGCGACCATACGCCACCTGATCGCACCGGCCATCGCCATCGCTTTGCTCGGCGCCATCGAATCGCTGCTGTCAGCCACCGTCGCCGACGGCATGATCGATGATCGCCACAAACCCAACCAGGAACTGATGGCGCAGGGCATCGCCAATATCATCGCCCCGCTGTTTGGCGGTTTTTGCGCCACCGGCGCCATCGCCCGTACCAGCACCAATGTGCGCATGGGTGCATTCGGTCCGATATCCGGCATCGTGCATGCGCTGACGCTGCTCGCCATCGTGCTGGTTGCGGCACCCCTGGCAAAACATGTGCCGCTGGCAGCGCTGTCGGCCATCCTGGTCGTGGTCGCCTGGAAAATGGGCGAATG
>CAMBCD010000122.1 GCA_945863085.1 Bordetella parapertussis | reverse complement strand
TACAGCGTTTTGCGGTCCGCACCACCGTAAGCCATATTGGTCATGCGGTTGCCTTTGTTGCGGCTTTGCACGCGACACAACGGTTCACCGAGCGGGCTGAACAGCCAGACGATGCCGGGCCGCGCATGTGCCGCGGAAAGATTGCCGGCCTCATCCATCGCCAGTCCGTCGGGACCATGGATGCCGGGCAGCACCGCGAACACCCCCGCCTTGGAAATGCCGCCGCCTTTCAGCGGGCAATGCCACATGCAGTTGGCGCGGGTCATCGCCACGTACAACACCTTGTCCTGCGGATCGAGCACGATGCCGTTGGGACTCGGGCCATTGCTGATCAGGCAATCAAGGCGCCCATCGGCACCATGGCGGTACACACGACCCGTCGGATCATGGATGCCGGTCTGCCCCTGGTCGGTGAAATAGAGATCACCATTACGCGCGAAGCTCAGATCGTTGACGCCCTTGAAGCCTTCCGACTGGTTGTGGGTCAGGAAATCCTCGACACGCCCGGTTTTCGGATCACAGCGCAAAATGCCGCGGCGATAATCCGCGATGAAGATCGAACCGTCCTTGTGGATGGCAATGCCGTTGGGCCAGCCGTCGTATTCGGCAGCGACATCGAATTCGCCCTTGGGTGACATGCGCAGGATGCGGCCATAGGGAATGTCGACCATGTAGAGGTTGCCCTCGCGGTCGAATGCCGGACCCTCAAGAAAACAATCGAGTTTCGACCCCGGATGGTTGGCATCGATCCAGCTCGACGGTGCGCCGCCCTTCCTCAGGCGGTCGGGGACCGCGGCAAATACATCGGCCTCGATCAGCTGCGGTGGTTCAAAAAATGACATGCCTCATGCTCCCTGGAATAATTTTGCCGCTGCCTTATTCGGCCACAATCTTTGCCGACTTGATGATGCCGGCGTAGAGCGGGATTTCATCGCGCAGGATTTTAGCCAGGCCTTCCGGTCCGCCGACCACAACATCAGCGCCGCGTTTGGCAAAGCGCTCGCGGTAATCCGGGCTCTGCACGGCTGCGGCCAGATCACGATGCAGTTTGGCAATGATGTCCTGCGGCGTTCCGGCGCGGACGAACAGGCCCATCCAGCCGTCCAGATCAAAAGCCGGCAGCGTGGCCGCCACGCCGGGCACACCCGGCAACACCGAAGCGCCGCGTGCCGATGAAATGGCAATCGCCCGCACGCGCTTGTTTTCCACATGCGGCAGCACGCCGACGATGTTGGCGAACTGCAGGTCGATGCGGCCGCTCAGCGTGTCAATAAAAGCCGGTGCTGCGCCCTTGTACGGCACATGGTTCATCTTGACCTTCGCCAGCGCCTGCAGGTGCTCCATGCCGAGATGCTGCAGATTGCCGACGCCGGCCGAAGCGTAATTGAGTTTTCCGGGATGGGCACGCGCCAGCGCGATCAACTCCTTCACCGACTTCACCGGCACCGAAGGGTGCACCACCAGAACCATCGGCCCGCTGATGATCTGCGTGACTGGTGCAAAGTCCTTTTGCGGGTTGTACGGCAGGTCCTTGCGCAGGGACACGTTGATGGTCATCGGGCCTGAATTGGCGAGCACCATGGTGTAACCGTCAGGCGGCGATTTCGCCACCACATCGGCACCGATGCTGCCGCCGGCACCGCTGCGGTTGTCGACCAGCACCTGCTGACCCCAGACCGGCGACAGTTTCTGGCCCAGTGCGCGCGCCACGTCGTCGAGCGGACCGCCCGGTGGATAGGGCACGACGATCCGCACCGGCTTCGCCGGGAACGCCTGTGCAAAAACCGGCGCTGCAATGACGGATGCAGCGGCAAACAGCAATACCGCGACACCCTGCGTGAAGCGTACGATCCTGATCATGATGCTCCTCCTTTTGATGCCCGTCATTTGCGGGACTTATAGGTTGGCGGCGATCCAGTCCGCGACATAGGTTGCGCCCAGGAAACGATTGTCGCCCTGGCAGTGCTCGGCGCCGCCCTCTTCCGCAGTGAACACCTTGAGGGTCTTTTTCTTCGAACTCACCGCATCGTAGAGCAACTGCGCGTTGGCCACCGGGGAAATCGAGTCCTCCGCGCCGTGGGTTACCAGGAACGGGCAGGTGATCCTGCTGGCCACGCCTTCGAGCTTGTAGGACTCGCATTTTTTCATCGCGCTGTCCATGTCGGGCATGCCCATCACCCACGGCAGCTGGAAGTGCGGCGCCGACAGGCGGTTGCCGCCGGACTCCTGGATTTTGCGACGGGTGATCCAGGTGGCGTGATAGTCATAGTGCCCGCCCCAGGCGATGCACGCGGCAAACCGTTTCTCGAAGGCCGCCACCCGAGGCGCGTAATAGCCGCCCATGCTGTAAGCCATGACCGCCACCCGTGTCGGATCGACGTCCTTGCGTGCGGCCACAAAATCGTAGGCCGCCGCTCCGGGCACTTCGTAGTCATGGCGGCTCGGGATTTCCTGCAGGCGCAGCGCCTCGCCCTGCCCCGGGCCGTCGATGGCCATGGTGTTGATGCCGCGCAGCGCGAGTTCGACGCCGCCGAACAGGATCGACAGTTCTTTGGTGCTGTCGAGCCCATCGAAAAACACCACCGTGGGCTTCGACCCCGCACCCGGCGCCTTCATGAACCATGCCGGCAGCGTCGTTGCCCTGCCTTCATGTTCGTACGGCACCTCGATACGTTCGATATTGGGATAACGATCCTTGATCCCGGCGCGGAAGCAGCGCAGGCAGCTTTGGTAGAGCTCGACCTTTTTCGGGCCCAGCGCGACAAAACGTTCGCCGACGAAATAATAGGTTGCCGCGCGCAGGTAATGCCCTGCGGCCGACAGGATGAAGCCGTCCTTCTTCGCGGCATCCCCCATCGCCTCGATGCGCTGCGCCTCCTTTTCCCATTCAACACCCCAGGCCTCGTTGTCGCCGACCTTGTCCTTGAGCCGGCGCCCGACACGGTCCACTTCGCTCATCGCCGAGCCGCCCCAGCGCGCCATCTCGATGACGATCATCATGCCCTGCGACCACATGAAGTTGTCGGGGAAATACTGGAAACCGGCTCTCATGCTGCGATTCTCCCTGGTATGAACTGCATTAACGTTTGACGCTGCCCGCCATGCCCACCGCATTCAGCAGCTTCGCGTATTTCGCGGTATCGGATTTGATCAGTGCCGCGAACTGTTCGGGCGTGCCGCCAACCACCTCCGCTCCCCGGATTTCCATCCCGTCCGCAATCCCCGGCTCCCGCAGCAAGGCTTTGATTTCGCTGTTCAGGCGCCGCACGACGGCCCCCGTCGTGCCATGCGGCACCAGTACACCGTGCCAGATGCTGGCGTCGAAACCGGGCAGTGTTTCACCCACGGCCTCGACGTCGGGCAGTCCCTTGACCCGTTTCGGCGTCAGCAGCGCCAGGCCCCGGACACGTCCCGCTTTCACGTGCTGCACCGCTGAGACCATCGGTCCGGCCATAATGTCTACCTGCCCCGCAATCGTGTCGCCGAGCGCCGGGCCGCCGCCCTTGTACGGCACGTGCACCATGCGGATGCCGGTGGCCATGTTGAACATTTCAACCGCGAGGTGTCCGGCGCTGCCGTTTCCTGAAGACGCGAAGTTGATCTGTCCCGGACGCGCCTTGGCATGGGCCACCAGTTCGGCGACGTTTTTGACGGGCAGCTTGTTGGCGCCCACCAGCATCAGGGCGATGGTGTTGAGCTGGATCACCGGCGTGAAATCACGCGCCGGATCGTAGGGCAGGCTGCGGTACAGCGTCTGGTTGACCGAGACGCTGGCAGGCAGGCAGAACACCATGGTGTATCCGTCGGCCGGCGCCTTGGCACCGAGGTCGGTGCCGATGATGGCATTGGCCCCGCCGCGGTTATCGACGACGATCTGCTGACCGAGGCGCGCGGACAGGGGTTGCGCAATCAGTCGCGCCACGGTGTCGGTGCCGCCACCCGGCGGGAAGGGCACGATGAAGCGGATCGGCCGGTTCGGGTAATCCTGGGCCTGCAAAGACAGGGCTGACAACACAAGAACCATCCAGATAAAAATTCGCAGTTTCATCTTGGCCTCCAAATCAGAAATTATTGCAAGCTTATGTTTTTATTAATATTTTACTGCGCCAGCGGCAAGGCCACCGGACGGCCGGTCGCCATTGAATGTTCAATCGCCAGCGTCACTTCGAGATTGAGCCGTGCCTCGCGCGGCTTCGCCAGCGAGCAGGGCCTGTCCATCGCGAGATGATCGAGCCAGGCCCGCGTCTCGTTGGCGATCGGCCCCCAGAATTCGCCCAGCGCCCAGTCGCCCGGCGTGCCGCTTTGCAGGAACACCATGTTGACGGTGTGATCCGGCAGATAGACATGCGGGATGCCCTTCTCGGTGTACATCAGCTGGTCGGTATGGTCATCGTCCAGGATCATCACGCCCTCGGTGCCGACCACTTCGACGCGTGCGGCATGGCCCAGCGCCGGATATTTTTCGGGCAGCGCGTAGCTGATGCCGAGGTTCATCACCGCGCCGTCGGAATAAGTCAGGATCGCGTAGCTGATGTCCTCGACATGGCCGTAGCCGGCATCGCGCAGCACACCCTTCTGCCCGCGCGCATAGACCTCGACCGGCTTGTTGCCCTCATGGAACCAGTTCATCAGGTCGACGTAATAGGTCAGCGCATCCACCACCGGCGTCGCGTGCGGATTGCGCTTGAGCATGCCCAGCGCCTGCGAGCGCGAATTGAACACCCGCGCAGCGCCCCCGGTCAGCGTGCCGATGCGGCCCTGGAGGATCTGTTCCTTGGCAATCAGGTAACGTTCCTTGTAACGCCGGCTGTAACCGACATGGACGCTGGTGCCGGATTTTTCGATGGCGCTGATCACACGGTCGGCTTCGGCCAGCGTCAGTGCGATGGGTTTTTCCACCAGCACCGGCTTGCCCAGTTCCAGCGCTTTCAGGATCGGCGCGAGATGCTCGCCTTCGCTGGTCGACACGATGACCGCATTGACTTCGGGATGGCCGATGATGGCGTCGTTGTCGGTGGAATGTTGTGCGGCGCCAACTTTTTGCGCCAGCGCTGCGGCTTTTTTGGCGTCCTGGTCCGCGACCGCGATGAACCTGACTGCCGGATGGCCGGCCGCAAGCTGCGCGCGCAGCCCGCCGATACGGCCCGAACCGATGACCGCCAGGCCCAGTGTTTTGCGTTCGATGATCCCCTCCGTGCTGCGGCAGCCAGCGCCATGCATATTGTGGCGTCAGGTGCCGCATTCATTGTTGGCGCAGCAGACTGAAATGCAGGCTTTGCCGGAGCATCGCAGTCTAGCCAAGGGGCATCAGGGATACAAGCCGCGGCCGGCTTCTGCCGGCGCCAGAGCTACATCATGTGGAATAAAGAGCGCGCCGCGCGGAGAGGGTGTGGGAAGAAGAATTGCGCGGGACGCGCAAAAAACGGCAGCTACTGCTTCTGGATGCCCGCAGCGTTGACGACCTGTTGCCAGCGACTGACTTCCGCATTGAGGTATTTGCCGAATTCCTGTGGCGAGCTGGCGTGAACCGTCAGGCCCTGGCTCGAGAAACGTTGCGCAACGCGTGGATCACCCGCCTGCCGGGCCAGATCACTCTGCATGCGCGTCACTACAGCGGCGGCGGTTCCGGCCGGCACCAGCATCCCGTACCAGGTGGTGTAGGAAAAACCCGGGACACCCGCCTCGCTCGCCGTCGGCATCGCAGGCGCCGCTTCCACGCGTTTGGTGCTGGTCACCGCAACACCCACGAGCCTGCCGGCGCGCACCTGCGGCAACGCGGTTGCCATATTCGTCACCATGAACTGGATTTCACCGGAGAGCAGCCCGTTGGTGGCAAGGCCGGCGCTCTTGTAGGGCACATGGAGCGTGTCCACCTTGGCCGACATCTTGAACAGTTCATTGGCAAGGTGGCTCGCGGTGCCGTTGCCGGCCGACCCGAAGGCGTACTTGCCGGGCTCTTTTTTGAACAAGGCGATCAGCTCCGGCAGGGTTTTTGCCGGAATTTTCGGATTGACGGCGATGATGCTCGGTTGATCGGCAATCAGTGTGACGGGCGTGAAATCCCTGAGGATGTCATAACCGATGTTCTTGTATAACGCCGGCCCGATGGCCATGGTCGAACTCGACACCAGCGCCGTATATCCGTCGGCCGGCGCATTCGCGACGATGGAAGTGCCGATGGTGCCGCCCGCGCCCGGCCGGTTGTCGATGACCAGGGTCTGTCCCCAGGCATCCGTCAGCGCCTGTGCCGCGATGCGCGCCACGATGTCGCTGCCGCCGCCCGTCGCCAGCGGCACCACCACCCGCACCGGTTTGGCCGGAAATGCAGGCTCCGCGGACTGTGCCGGCTGGCTCATGAAAAACGCGCCTGCCATGCAGACACATACGCTCAAACGGACAAATTTTGATTTGACGAACACGGGTATTTTCTCTGTCTATCGCGCACGGATTGCGCCAAACAAGGAAAATAACCTTTGAGTGTTACAGAACCATTACATAAGTCATGGCAGCGGACAGTATTGCAGACCACCCCATGAATTAACTGTTATCGCTGCTTCGCGGGAGGTGTCAGGTCGACAGCCCGCGCCCTTAACGCCGTATCCGCGCGCAGCACCGCCTTGGCGATCTTGTGCGTGGGCGTGTGCGGCAATTCATCCATGAAAGCCACAAAACGCGGCACTTTCTGCGGCGCCAGCCGGGCACGGCACCACTCGGCGATTTCTTCAGGAGTCACTTTCGCGCCGGGCTTGACGGCGGCGACGACGAAAATGTCGTCCTCCCCCAGTTCTGACGGCACCGCTATCGTACCGGCCTCGGCCACCGCTGGGTGTTCGCCGACCACGCGGTCGAGTTCGGCGGCGGCGATGTTTTCGCCGCGACGGCGGATGATGTCGCGCTTGCGCGAGATGAAATAGAAATAGCCGTCTTCATCACGCTTCACCAGGTCACCGGTCTTGAACCAGTCGCCTTCGAAAGTATTGGCAGTCTGTTCCGGATCGCGAAAATAACCCTGCATGATGATCGGCGTCTTCACCCACAGCTCACCAGGTTCGCCGACGGGCACTTCTTTGCCCTCGTCATCGACCACGCGGCATTGCGCCCACGGCCGCGCCGGATCGGGATGACGGCCGACCGGGCCCATGCTGCCGAGTTTCTGCACGCCCTCATTTTCCACATCAAACGGATTGCAGGTCACGCCCGGAATCTCGGTCATGCCGTAGCCGCCGATGCGGTGCGGAATTTTGAAATCGTTTTTGAAGGTCTCGTCCATGCTGGCGCGCACGCCATAGACCCTGGCAATGCGGTGCTCCGGACGGAACTCGCTGCGCGGACGGTTGCTTAGTATGCTGCCGATGGCCTCGATGATGTTGACCTGCGTGGCGCCGGTGTCCACCGCGGTCTGCCAGAAGGTGGATGCCGAAAACTTCGGAATGATCACCGCGCTCGCACCGGCGGCGAGTGTGCCGGCCAGCGAATAAAACATGGCGTTGATGTGGAACAGCGGCAATACGATCATCACCCGGTCGTCATCCTGCAGGTAAACCCGCTGCACAAAGGCCTCGCCGCCGGTGACGAAACTCTTCTGGCTGTGCATCGCCCCTTTCGGGAATCCGGTGGTGCCCGAGGTGTAAACAATCAGGCAGGTCGCATCACCCGTGATGTCATCCGGCAGCGCGGTCTGCGGCGCGGTTTTTGCCAACTCATTTGCCAACTCATTGAGCAGCGGTGT
>CAMBCD010000121.1 GCA_945863085.1 Bordetella parapertussis | reverse complement strand
AGCGGTCCGGTGGTCGACAGCAGGAAATAGGGCAGGCCGATGGTCGCGGCCAGGAGGCCGAGGATCAGCCAGGTCGGATCTTCTTCGCCGCCCGGTTTCCAGCCGCTGCCGGCGATGATCGGCAGCGACACCAGGCTGATGACGATCAGCGACACATGCAGGATGACCTGCGGGCGCGGTTTGAGAAAACGCACGGTCCAGTCGGCGTAGGCGTAGCCGGCAAGCAGCACCAACTGGAAAAACATCAGGCAGGTCGTCCATACCGCAGCGGAACCGCCAAACCACGGCAGGATCTGTTTCGCCATGATCGGTTGCACCAGGAACAGCAGGAACGCGCTCGCAAAAATAGTCAGCGCGTAAATCAGCATTTATATAACCTATTGATTTTATTGATTATTTTATATTCTGCTGCAATGGCTTTGGCAGCGGTTGCAACCGTGATTCAAGACAGCATCAGCGCAGGAAAGTTGCGCGCGCTGCTTTGCCATGACGCAGGCCGCCGCGATTGTTACCGCAGTCCGTGTGCTGCGGGTGTCACGCATGCGTCGCGCAACGCGTGAAGAGTGCTGTCCGCATTGATGCCGGATTTCTTCAGCGGCTGCTGATTGCCAGTGTGCGGCAGTCAGTGATGGTTTCCAGCGCGGTCAGCTGCGCATGTAATTCCGCGGCCCGCGGATGGTTGCCGGCCATGCGCATGAACTTGGTCTGCAGTTCTTCCGCCGACAGCGGCGAGGCGGGGGTGCCCTTGAATTCTTCGGCAAACCGTTCGAAGCTGCGGCCGTCTTTCAGTTCGACGGTGACCCGCGTTGACCAGGCGCCGCCTTTTTCCTTGTCGTCCATTTCCACGACTTTCAGATTTATGGCCAGTGCGCGCACCCTGGCATCGTTCAATGCGGTTTCGGAAAACGCCAGCGGATCGTTGACGTCGTAATACAGCGCGATGGCCGAGCAGAAGGGCACGCTGTACTGCGCGCCTGCGACATCGCGCGGCTCGCGGATGTCGTGATGCGACAGCACTTTGTGCCGCGCATGGATGGTCAGTGTCTTGACATCGTCGCCATTGAAATTATTTTCTGCACGCAATTCCTGCAGCGACTGCACGGGTGTGTGCGCGGTGATGTGGCAGGCATAACGTTTCAGGCAGGCATGAACGATGTCGAAATGTGTGCCAAGACCCTTCGTGAACTGCGAGGCATCGCCGTCGCGGGCGTAGGACTCGAGATAGCCGTACTGGCCTTCGAGCACCGAGTCCGGACCTTCGTAACCGTCGCGCGCCAACAATGCCGCGACCACGCCGGCTTCCGCCGCACGGCCCATGTGCAGGCGTTTGACCATCGCGCCGTTGCCGGCCTTGGCAAAAGCGAGCAGGCCGCCGCCGAGGGAGCCGGCGATGCCCAGCGCCTGGGTCAGTTGATCGGTGCTGAGGCCCAGCAGCTTGCCGGCGACGATGGCCGCGCCGTATGGGCCGTTGATGCCGGGGGCGTGAAAACCCAGAGATTCGGTGGTCTGTTTTGCTGCAAGGCCGATGCGGAACATCACTTCGGCGCCGGCGACAAAGGCGGTCAGCAGCTCGCGGCCGCCGGCTTGCCGCTCTTCGGCCACCGCCAGTGCTGCGGGCAGCAGGATCGCGCCGGGATGTACGCCGGCGCTGGGTTTGCGCAGGCCGTCGAGTTCAAAGGCGTGGCTGCACACACCGTTGGCCAGCGCGGCAGCGGGTGGTGATACTTTCAGCGTGGTGCCGATGACACGGCTGCTGCCGTTGCCGCCGCAGTTTTTTGCATGTCCCGCGACAATGCGGCTCCACGGCAGGCGCGAGCCGAACAGCGCCGCACCGGTGGTGTCGATGATGCATTGCCGGGCGCGTTCGCGCGCTGCGGCCGGGATGTCCTCCAGGCGCAGCCCGGCGGCGTACGCCGCCAGGGTGCGGGCTGCGGTCGCCGCCTTGGCCATTGCCGGGTTACGCCGCCAGCAGCTTCGACAGCACGGTGGCGTCGGGCAGTTTTTCGATGCCCATCACCGCGTCGCGCAGTTCTTCGACGCGCGCTTTCGGCAGGGCCTTGACCGCGAGTTTCTCGAATTTTTCGATGATCTCGGCATCGCTGGCAAAATGTTTTTCGCTGCCGCGCGCGGCTTCGACGGTGCGTTTCATGATGCTGCCGTCGTTGAGGTGCAGTTCGACATGCACCTTGTGGCGCAGTTTGGCGCCGAGCGCGGTGATCGCCGGGTCATGGATGACTTCGACTTTTTTCGACAGCGCGATGCGTTGCGGGTCGGCGACCATGGCTTCAGTGAACTGGTCGACAAAGCAGTCGTTTTCGATCAGCCAGGCCGCGATGCAGTACGGCATGTTCAACTGTGCCGAGGTCAGGCCCTGCGGTTCGTACGGCCAGCCGACATGGTGCACCGTGACTTCGGAGCCGTGGACGACCACCTTTTTCACATCGTTGTGGGTGAAGGGGCGTTCTTTGCGCATGTCGCGCAGCGCATCCAGCGTGGTGTGGTTGGTGCCGACGCAGGCGTAGAACTTCAGCGCGATGCCCATGGTCTGCCAGACTTCGCCGAGATCTGCGGTGAGTTCCTTCAGGTTGAACTTGTCGGTGGACTGCGACATGGTGGTGCAGAAACCGCCGTATTCGCTTTCCAGCACATTGAGAATGCCGGTGAAGCCGGCTTCGGCAAACAGCGCACCGTAGAGGCCGGACTGTGACGAGCGGCCGGCATGCATGCGTTTGACCATCGCGCCGAACTGCGCCGCCATCAGGCCCGCGGCCTGGGTGCCGGCGATGCCCAGCGCGTGCACGGTTTTGTCGGTGTCGAGTTTCAGGCCGCGTGCTGCCCCGGCTGCGGCGGAGAACACGCCCAGCGTCGCACCGGAATGCCAGCCCGAGGCGATATGCGAGGGGCCCATGCACAGGCCGACGCGCGGGCCGATTTCATAACCGGCGACGGCGGAGGTCAGGAATTCCTTGCCGCTCATGCCCGGTTTCATTTCAGTGATGGAAATCAGCGACGGCAAAACCACGGCGCCGACATGCAGCACACCGGCGCGGTGCACGTCATCCAGTTCGAAACCCTGCACCTGCGTGCCGTTGACCAGCGCGGCATGCGGCGCCGAGAGTTTTTTCTTTGTCCCCCATACGCTGCACTGGCGGGTGCTGTCGACGCGCTCCAGCGTGTCCTGCAGGATGTGGCTCCATTCGAGGTCCGCGCCGTACAGCGCGCAACCCAGCGAATCCAGCATCAGCAGCTTGTTGCGATGACGGACTTCTTCCGGAATCTTGTCGTAGGTCAGCCCGGAGACGAAGGCAGCCATGCCGCGGGTGTAGGGATTGTCGCTGGTGGATTGTTTGGCCATGGTGCGGATTTCCTCAGTGAGTCTGTAAAATGAGTCTATAAAATTATCAATAAAATCAATTACTTAATATATTTTTACCATTTGCTACTTTGGTGTGCGCACTGCAGCACCCAGCAGCGGCATCACGCTGCTGATATCGGTGAGCGTTTCAAACTGGGCCACCGTTGCAATGATTTTTTCGGCCGCAGCTTTGTCCATGCACGGCGCGACAACGTTGCGGAATTTGTGCACGACTTCTTCCGGTGACAGCGGATTTTCCGGACTGCCGCGGCGGTGCAGCGACAGTTTTTCGTAAACCTTGCCGTTGCGCGCGGTGATTTTAACCCGCGAGGCGTGGCGGAAGGGCGCGCCCATTGTTTCGATTTCGGCATCGACATGCGCGGTGATGCGCGAAATGAAATCAAGGATCTGCGGATCACTCAGGCGTGCTTCGCGGAACTGTTCGGTGAAGGCCGCGCCGTCAAGCGCGATCACCGCCATGCCGTAATAGAGATTCATTTGCGCCGCGGTGACACCCTGCGCCTTGTATTCCCAGGCGCAATGCACGTGGGTCATCGGCGACAGGCCGGTTTCGACCTTGGCGATGTCGGCGGCCTTGAGGCCGTGTTCCTTCATCAGTTCCGACAGCGCGTCGAGTGCACTGTGGATGCTGGTCACACTGGCATGCGGCTTGTAACCGACGTTCAGTGTTTCCCAGGTTTTGCCCAAACCATCAGTCAGTCGAGAGGGATTCGGTTTATCCGAATAAGTCGACAGGTAACCGCCGTACGGCGCTTCGAGTGCATCAAGGATGCCGGTGAAGCCATCTGCCGCGAGTTGTGCAGCGTAGACGCCGCTCTGCGCAGCGCGACCGCTGTGGAAACGTTTGACCATCGCGCCTTCCTGCGCCGCCATCAGGCCGCCGGCCTGTGAGCCGGCCATGCCCAGGGCATGCTGGAACTGCGTGGTGTCAAGATTCAGCATGCGCGCTGCGGTGGCCGCGGCAACGAATACACCCGAGGTGCCCTGCGGATGAAAACCGCGGAAAAACAGGCTCATGGTTGCGGCATTGCCGACACGGTGGCCGATTTCATAACCGGCAACCATCGCGGTGAGTACGTCACGTCCTGAAACTTTGCCACGTGATTCACCGAGACCAAGTGCAACCGGCGTCGCGATGGAGCCGGCGTGGACAATCGATTCCTTGTGGATGTCGTCGAGTTCGAAGGCGTGGCCTGAGGTGCCGTTGACCAGCGCGGCCAGCGACGCCGAGGTTTTGCGACCGAGGCCGATCAGCGTGGCCACGGGTTTTGCGCCTTCCTGCTCGGCCAGCGCCGCCACTTTTTTGGTCCACGGCAGCGTGGCACCGAACAGGCAGCAGCCGAGGCTGTCGAGCAGGCTCAGCTTGATGCGGGCAATGGCATCCGCGGGGATGTCTTCATAACGCAGTGCCGCACCGAAACGCGCGAGGTCGCGCGTGGCATCGGGCAGCAGCGGTGCTTTGTTCGATGACATGACGTTTCTCCTCAGCCCTGCACCGCAGCCTTGCCGGCGGAGGTGCCAGCCATTTTGCCGAACACCGCGCCGGACACCAGCCCGGTGCCGCTGGGGTAATTGAAATAGAACAGGCCGCCGACCATTTCACCGGCGCAGTACAGGCCGGGGATGGGCAACTGGTTCGAATCGACGACTTGCGCGGTTTCCTTGTCGATGCGCAGTCCGCCGAAGGTGAAAGTGATGCCGCAGGTGGTCGCATAGGCGTCGTAGGGCGGGGTGTCCAGCACCTGCGCCCAGTTTGATTTCGGCGGCTCGATGCCCGTCGTGCCCTTGCCGTCCTTGATCACGTGGTTGAAGGGCACGTCCTTCATCACCGCGTTGTTGTAGTCAGTCACGGTTTTTATGAAACCCTCGGGGTTGACCCCTTCCAGCTTGGTCGCGAGTTCTTCCAGGGTATTGGCGCTGACCTTGGTGACGAACTTGATGCGGTACTCGGAGCGCAGCAGCTTGGTGACCTTGGCATCAAACACCTGCCACGCAAACTGGCCCGGCTGCTTCAGCACTTCACCACCATATTTGGCGTAGGTGAAGGAGTGGAAGTCGTAACCCTCGTCGACAAACCGTTTGCCTTCGGCGTTGATCAGCAGGCCGAAAATGTAGCTGTGTTTCTGGAACTGGTCGCCGACATTGACGTCGCCGAATTCCGGCGCGTAACGGTCCCAGCCGGTGGCATGGCAGCCCGACCAGTTGCCGTAGGGTGCCGCGCCGATGTCCAGCGCCATTTTCAGGCCGTCACCGACGTTGAAGCGCGAGCCGCGCACCTTCGCCAGTTCCCAGCCCGGGCCGAGGTAACGCGCGCGCATTTCGGGATTGGCTTCGAAGCCGCCGCAGGCCAGCACCACGGCCTTGGCTTTCATCTCGAAAGACTTGCCCTTTTGCCGCACCTGCACGCCGCTGACGGTGGCGCCGTCATACAGCAGCTTGATCGCACGGGTTTCGAAATGCACCGGGATGCCGGCTTTTTTGACCGCCTTGTCGAGGTACTGCACCAGGCCGGCGCCGCCGCCGTGGGCTTCGATCGGCATGTTGCCGAAGAATTTGCGCTTGCCGTCGACCACTGCCGACTGGCGGCCCCAGTTGGGCACGAACTTCACGCCTTTTTCGCGCAGCCAGATCATCGTCGGCAGGCTCTCATTGACCAGATATTCCGACAGGTCGGGGTCGGTGCGGTAGGCGGTGAGCTGGTGGATCTTGTCGAGGAATTCCTCGCGGGTGTTGGTGCCGAAATCGGTTTCGGCGATTTCCTGCGGCGTGATGTCGGTGATCTTGGTCAGGTCTTCGACGGTGTCGTAGGCAAAACGCATTACGCCGCCGGCGAAACGGCTGTTGCCGCCGCCTTCGTCTTCAGTGGCGGCTTCAAGGATGGCGACTTTGGCGCCCTGGTCATGGGCGGAGAGGGCGGCGCACATGGCGGCATTGCCTTTGCCGACGACGATGACGTCGAATTCCTGTTGCATATTGTGGAACCTTTCGCTGGCGGATTTCAGGGGAGGCCGCGATTATCCGTCCCCGGCACTCTTGAGTAAAATGAGATTGTTGCAATAATTGTTCGCCATTCCGCATCAATCAAGGATCAGCTCCGCCCACCGTTCGCCCTGAGCCCGTCGAAGGGCAGGTGCGCCGGTGGTGGCTGCATGACTTATGAACCTCGACGTCCACGGCCTCCAGGCCTTTGCCCGCATTGCGGAACTTGGCAGCTTCCAGAAGGCGGCACAGGCGCTGCACCTGTCGCAGTCGGCGCTTTCACGGCGCATCAGCAAACTGGAGGCCGATCTCGGCGTGCGCCTGCTCGACCGCACCACGCGGCGGGTGCGCCTGACGGCGGTCGGGCGCGATTTCCTGCCGCAGGCGCGGCGCCTGATCGAGGAACTGGAAACCTCGATCAGCGGGCTGCGTGACATGGCGAAACACGGATCGGGGCAGGTCGCGCTCGCCTGCGTGCCGACCGCGGCGATGCACATCCTGCCACCGGTGATCCGCGATTACAGCGCCAAACATCCCGACAACCGCATCCGCATCCTCGACGTGCATGCCAACGAAGTGCTGCAGGCGGTGCTGCGCGGCGAGGCCGAATTCGGTCTGACGCTGTCCGGTCCCGAGGAGCCCGAGATCGAAACCGAGGCGCTGTTCGGCGATCCCTTTGTGCTGGCCTGCCACAGGAACCATCCGCTGGCGAAAAGGAAAAGCGTGAAATGGGCCGAACTCGCGGCACACCGCGTGATCACCGTCGGGCGCATGAGCGGCAACCGCGCGCTGCTCGATTTCGGCCTGCCCGGCAACCTGCCGCAGCAGCGCTGGACCTATGAGGTGCAGCATTCCTTCTCGACCGGCCTCGGCCTGGTCGAGGCCGGCATCGGTGTGATTGCGGTGCCGATGCTGGCGCTGGCGGGAAAAAAGGATTCAAGGCTCGTGAGCCGGCCGCTGGTCGAGCCAAAACTGACGCGCACTCTGGCGGTGATCCGCCGCCGCGGCGTGACGCTGTCACCGGCAGCGCAGGAGTTTCTGGCGATGCTGAAGAGGCGGTGGGGACAGGGGAGGCGCCCCCGGTCCTGATGTGATGTTAAACGTCATGCCATTTTCCGGTGAACAGGCGCTTTTGCAGTGCTGACACTCAGGCCCTGTTCGAGAAGGGCGGGAGACAGGCAGGCGCATCGAGCTTGAGATTCCACGGTTGATTGGGAGCCGGTGCCGATGCGCCGTTTTGTTGTTGCCTGACCGCCGCGTTATTTTTTCTTGACAGCTTTTTTCTTTGCGGATTTTTTCGCAGTTACTTTCCTTTTTGCGGGTGCCTTCGGCTTCATGCCTTTGGCCAGCACACCCCGCAACCACGCCCAGGCCGCAGGCGCCCAGCTGCGTTCGTTTTTCGCCGCGAT
>CAMBCD010000120.1 GCA_945863085.1 Bordetella parapertussis | reverse complement strand
CCGGTCCATTCTCGTCGCACCGACAGCATCGGCAGCCGCACGCGTACGAATCAGCACATCGGCCTGGTCGGCAAAACCGCTGCCCGCAGTCAGTTTTCCGGTGCCGTGCACCAGCGGCACCCACTCGCCCGAAGCATCATCGCTGAACCTCGCCACGTACAGCGTGCCGTGGTCAAGAATGTTGCGATTGGCCTTGCGGTCGCCGCGATTCCAGGCATCGCGCGATACGAATTTATAGATGTATTCAAAGCGGCGGTCATCGCCGAGATACACCACCAGCCGCCCGTCGCGCGCGGTCGCCGACCATGCCCCTTCGTGGCTGAAGCGCCCGAGGGCCGTGCGTTTCACCGGCTGCGACTGCGGATCATAGGGATCGAACTCGACAACCCAGCCATGGCGGTTGGGTTCGTTGGGATGTTTGCCGGCGTCGAAACGTTCGTCGAACTCCTCCCAGCGGTAACCGCGGCCCTTGGGTGACACGCCATTGCGTTTCTGGTCCGCGGTCAGCGTGCCGCTGTTGGCAAAATAGGTATCCCAGTTTTCCTCGCAGGTCAGGTAGCTGCCCCAGGGCGTGTAACCGTGCGCGCAGTTGTTGAAGGTGCCGAGCACGGTCATGCCTGCGGGATCAGCGGTGGTTTTCATGCCGGCGCTGCCCGCAGCCGGACCGGCGACACGCATCAGTGTGCGCGCAGTCACGCGCCGCGCAAACGGCGAAGGACGCACCACCTCCCATTTGCCGCCGCGTTCGCGCACTTCGATCACCGAACAGCCATGCGAATTCTGCGCCTTGCGTACTTTCTCTGCGCTCCAGTTGGCAAAACCGTCGCTGTGCAGCAGGCCGTCGTCGGTGTATTCGTGGTTCATCACCAGCAGGCCGTTGACTGAATTCTCCGAGCCGTAGGGCAGCGGGAAATAATGGATGCCGTCATGGTGCATGCCCGCCTGCAGCGCCTGCTCGTCGGCGGTGTTACTCGCGTCAGGCTTGAACGCCGGCGCAGCGGAAGGGTGGCCGACGGGATCGCCCCAGGCATACAGCACGTTCGCTGCATACCCCTCGGGGACTCGAACCGCATCAGCCGTGGAAATGGAAATGCCTTTGAAACCGAGATTGCCCTCACGGCGCAAACCGGTCGCGCAACCCGCCAATGGCAGGCTGCCGGCAACCGCCAGCGCGGCCGCCCCTTTCAGCAGGCCGCGGCGTGACAGCCGGGTTTCAAGGATCTGGTCAAACGTGGCATTCGGCGAATCGTTGAGGGTCCGCCCGTCGCTGTAACTGTGGCTCATGTGCGCTCCCGGTTATGGAAGCCGCACACCTTAAGGCGCGATGGTTACAGGAAGATGACTGCGCGCCTCAAATGCCGCCGCTGGCGCTCTCGGCGCTCTGCTGCAGCAGGCTCAGCAAGGCCGCGGCCTTGTCGAAGGTTTCCTGGTACTCGGCCTCGCGCTGCGAATCGGCGACGATGCCGCCGCCCGCCCAGAAACGCACCGTGCCGTGGGAGTGCACGAGCGTGCGGATCGCGATGTTGGTATCCATGTTGCCGTCGTAACCGACATAACCGATGGCGCCGCAATAGACACCACGGCGGTGCGGTTCGATTTCCTCGATGATCTGCATCGCGCGCACTTTCGGCGCGCCGGTGATCGATCCGCCGGGGAAGGCGCCGCGCAGCAGGTCGATGGCATCGCGCCCCGGCGCCAGTTTCCCGGTCACCGTGCTCACCAGGTGATGCACCGTGGCGAAACTCTCGACCTCGAACAGCTTGGGCACTTTCACCGAACCCAGCTCGCAGTTTTTCGACAGGTCATTGCGCAGCAGGTCGACGATCATCAGGTTCTCGGCGCGGTCCTTTTCACTGGCGACGAGTTCGGCGATCAGTTCGGCATCGAGCCGCGGATGGCCGGCGCGTGGCCTTGTACCCTTGATCGGTTTGGTTTCGACCTGGCGCATTTCAACGCGCAGAAAACGCTCCGGCGACGCCGACAGGATCTGCGCGTAGGGCGTCGACAAAAATGCAGAGTAAGGCGCCGGATTGATCAGCCGCAGCCTCTGGTAGGCCAGCCAGGGATCACCGCTGGCTTCGGCGGAAAAACGCTGCGCGAGGTTGACCTGGTAACAATCGCCGGCGCTGATGTAATCGAGCACGCGGTCGAAAGCGCGGCCGTAATGCTGCGGCGTCAGGTTTGATGTCACCGGGGACGTCACGCGGAACGGCGCACGGCGGCGCTCCGGCGGCGTGTCCGTAAACAACCGCACCAGCGCATTCCACTTGAGGTCGGTGTCGGGATCGCGCCCCTGCCCGGCCAGCCAGGCGCGGCGCTCGGAGTGATCGACCACCACCGCCCAGTCATAAATGCCGATGACCATGTCGGGGATGCGTTCGGCATCGCGTGCACGCGCGGGGAGGCGTTCGATGCGCCGCGTCAGGTCGTAACCGAAATAACCGATGGCGCCGCCGCTGAACGGCAACTCACCCGAGCAGTTCGCATCCATTGCGACATGTTGCCGCAGCAACTCAAAGGGGTCGGCGCGCGACAGCTCGGTGCGCTCGGCATGCACTTCGGTCAATGCACCGCGCGTGACCAGCCTTACATACGGCTCGGCAGCGATGATGTCGTAACGCGCCTGCCCCGGATGATGCAGCCCGCTGTCGAGGAACACCGCCCACGGCCGATCCGCCACCGCCTCGAACAGCGCGGCGCTGTCGGCGCGGTAGGGAATCTCGGTCAACAAGGGGATTGGCATAAAATATCAATATAATCAAATACTTATATATTTTCCGTGCTTATGCGCCACTCACGCTGCGATTTTCCCAGAATACGCGGCATCGCGTATGGCCGCGTGTTCAAAGTGCCGGGATTTTCCGCAATGTATGCCAGCGCACGGAAATCGCCGCGCATTTGCGAATAATCAACATTCGGAACCGGTCAGCCGCAATGCCATCCAATTTCACAATCATTCGACCAAGGAGAACCAGCAGATGAAAACCATTTCAGACAATCAGAGTGACATGTTCACGCGCAGCTTTACAGCCCTTTTGCTGGGCGCCGCAATGCTGCTGCCCATCAGCCATGCCCATAGCGCTGATGCCCGGGCACAGACCGCCGGCAGCGTTACTTATGTTTCAGGCGGTGTCGGCGATGACTCCATCGCCAAACTCGAATCGCTCGCCAGGGACTTCAATCTGAAGCTGGTGTTTGCCCTGCAATCCGGCAATTACGTCACCGACGTCAAGGTGGTGATCGCTGACAGCAAAGGAAAAACCCTGCTCGATGCCACATCTGAAGGGCCGTGGTTCCTCGCCAGATTACCGGCAGGCAACTATCAGATCGTTGCGACGTTTGAGGGCAAGGCCGTCAAACGTTCGGTTACGGTAGGCAAGGCCAAACTGCAGACTGTTGATTTCCGCTGGGCCGCGGAATAAGCAAACGAGCCGGGAATCAGGTACCGCAAAAGGTCTGGTAACCGGCTGACTCGCTGACTGAAGCGGGATCGGCATAAGCTGAAAAGGCCATTTGCTCATCAAACGGTTTCTGCAGCACGGTCAGCAGTTTTTCAAAGGGCACGTAATCACCGAGATCGACGGCCGCCGCCAGTGCTTCTTCAACCCGGTGGTTGCGCGGGATGTAAACCGGATTGACGGCGCGCATCGCCTGCGCGCGCTGCGCCGGCGCGACGGATTCCGCGTTTTGGCGCTTACGCCAGCGCGGCAGCCAGGCATCCAGCGCTGCATCATCGGCATAAAGCTTGTGCAGCCAGCCTTCGCGCGAAGCGTCTGCCGCTTCCGCGGTATCGGACAGCCGGCGGAAGGCCTGCGTGAAATCTACGCCCTGCCCTTCCATGGTTTTGAGGAAATCCGTGGCCAGTGTGAAATCATCGGCTTCATCACGCGTCAGCCCCAGTTTCTGCCGCATGCCCTGCCGCCAGTAAAACTGGTAACGCGACTGAAAAGCTTCCAGCACCTCCATCGCCTGCGCCACCGCCTTGTCCTGGTCCTCGCCCAGCAAGGGCAGCAATGCTTCCGCCAGCCGCGACAGATTCCAGTTCGCAATCGGCGGCTGGTTGGCATAGGCATAACGCCCCTGCTCGTCGATGGAACTGAACACCGTCGCCGGGTTGTAGTGATCCATGAATGCGCAGGGACCATAGTCGATGGTCTCGCCGGACAGCGTCATGTTGTCGGTGTTCATCACGCCGTGGATGAATCCGACGTTCATCCACTGCGCGATCAGTGCAGCCTGCCGTTCGCTGACCGCCTTCAGCAAGCCAAGATAAGGATCGGCCTGCCCTTTTAATTCCGGGTAATGGCGGTTGATCGTGTAGTCGGCGAGTTTTTTCAGCAGCGCCCTATCGCCGCGCACCGTGACGAACTGGAAGGTGCCGACACGGATATGGCTGGACGCAACGCGGGTCAGCACCGCGCCGGGCAGATTGCGTTCACGACGCACAAATTCACCAGTGGTGACTGCCGCCAATGCGCGCGTAGTCGGAATGCCCAGCGCATGCATCGCCTCGCCGATGATGTATTCGCGCAATACCGGGCCCAGCGCGGCCTTGCCGTCGCCACCGCGGGAAAACGGCGTGCGGCCGGAACCCTTGAAGGCGATGTCGCGGCGTTTGCCGTGTTTGTCGATGACTTCTCCCAGCAGCAACGCGCGACCGTCACCGAGCTGCGGCGAAAAACCGCCGAACTGGTGGCCGGCGTAGGCCTGGGCGATGGTGGCCGTGCCTTCAGGGAGTTTGTTGCCGGAGAAGATCAGCGCGCCTTCGGTGGAATCCAGCGCTTTGGCGTCCAGGCCCAGTTCTGCGGCCAGTGCGTGGTTAAGTTTGATCAGCTTCGGCTCAGGGACTTCGGCCGCTTTCCACTGCACGTACAAACCCTCAAGGTCACGGGCGTACGTGTTTTCGAAGGCGATTCCAGTGCTGGCTGTTGTGGCTGATGACATCAAAGCGACTTTCCTTCCAGACAAATCAAAACACCACCACACTCCGTATCGACTCCCCGGAGTGCATCAAATCAAATCCCTTGTTGATGTCCTCCAGCTTCAACTGGTGCGTAATCAGGTCATCAATGTTGATCTTGCCGTCCATGTACCAGTCGACGATTTTCGGCACGTCGCGCCGGCCCTTCGCCCCACCAAAGGCTGTGCCTTTCCACACGCGACCGGTCACCAACTGGAACGGCCGGGTCTTGATTTCCTGCCCTGCGCCCGCAACACCGATGATCACCGACACACCCCAACCCTTGTGGCAACACTCCAGCGCCTGGCGCATCACGTCGACATTGCCGATGCATTCAAAGCTGTAATCGGCGCCGCCCTTGGTCAGATTGACCAGGTAGGGCACCAGGTCGCCTTCGACTTCCTTCGGATTGACGAAGTGGGTCATGCCGAATTTTTCCGCCAGCGGCTTGCGTGAGGGATTCAAGTCGACGCCGACGATCATGTTGGCCCCCGCCATGCGCGCGCCCTGGATCACGTTGAGGCCGATGCCGCCGAGGCCGAACACCACGACATTCGCGCCCGGCTCGACTTTCGCGGTGTTGATCACCGCGCCGATGCCGGTGGTCACACCGCAACCGATGTAACAAACCTTGTCGAAGGGCGCGTCTTCGCGGATTTTGGCGAGCGCGATTTCCGGCACCACGGTGTGGTTGGCGAAGGTCGAGGTGCCCATGTAATGGAACACCTTTTTGCCGCCCACCGAAAAACGGCTGCTGCCGTCGGGCATCACGCCCTGGCCCTGGGTAACGCGGATTGACTGGCAGAGATTGGTCTTGCCGCTCAGGCAGTATTCGCACTGCCGGCATTCCGGCGTGTACAAGGGAATCACATGGTCGCCCTTTTTCAGGCTGGTCACGCCCGGTCCGATGTCGACCACCACGCCTGCGCCTTCGTGGCCGAGGATCGCCGGGAACAGGCCTTCGGGATCGGCGCCGGAGCGCGTGAATTCGTCGGTATGGCAGATGCCGGTGGCCTTGATTTCGACCAGCACTTCACCGGCGCGCGGGCCGTCGAGGTCCACGGTTTCGATGGTCAGCGGGGCGCCGGCCTTGTGCGCGACGGCGGCTCTGGTTTTCATGCGTGATGCCTTTTCATGCAATTTTCTCCTGTTCAGCCCCAGGCCGCATGGAAGCCGGCAATGGGAGTAGACTCATATTCTAGTATGTCATCTTCATCAACAACCGCCGCATCGCCCGCTTACCGCGGCCGCTTCGCCCCCTCGCCCACCGGCCCGCTGCATTTCGGCTCGCTGGTGACTGCTGTTGGCAGTTATCTCGACGCCAAAGCCAACCGCGGCACCTGGCTGGTGCGCATGGAAGACCTCGACCCGCCGCGCAACGTGCCCGGCGCAGCGGAAGCCATCCTGCAGGCGCTGGAAGCTCTGGGCATGATGTGGGACGAAACCGTAGTGTACCAAAGCAAGCGCGGTGACGCCTACGCAGCGGCGCTGGCCAAACTGAAAAAACGCAAACTGGTGTATCCCTGCGCCTGCAGCCGCCGCGAAATTGCCGACTCCGCAGTGAGCGGCATCGACGGTCCGGTGTATACCGGCACCTGCCGCAAAGGTTTGCTCGCGGGCCGCGCCACCCGTGCCGAACGTGTACTGACCGAAGGCGCACTCATTGAATTCAAGGACGCCATCCAGGGCAAGGTCGCGCACAACCTCGAGCGCCAGATCGGCGATTTTGTGCTGAAACGCGCAGACGGGCCGTACGCCTATCAGCTCGCGGTGGTGGTCGACGATGCGGCGCAGGGCATCACCGACGTCGTGCGCGGCGCCGACCTGCTCGATTCAACGCTGCGCCAGATTTACCTGCAGCAACTGCTCGGTTATGCGACGCCGCGTTATGCCCACCTGCCGGTGGCGGTCAATGTCGTCGGCGAAAAACTCTCCAAGCAGACGCTGGCCGCGCCCATCGACACCAGCAATCCGGTGCCGATGCTCAACGCTGCGCTGGTGTTCCTCGGCCAGGACAGCATCGACTGCGCAGCGCAGGATACGGCGGCATTCTGGAAACGCGCGATTGCCGGCTGGCGCCTGGCAGCTGTGCCGCGGACACGCGCCGAACATGCGCCTGCACTGCCTTAAAGAAAATTTGAATTAAATTCGTCACCCCGGCGAAAGCCGGGGTCCAGATACCAGCCCATCCTTCCCGCAACACTTTCCTGGATTCCGGCTTTCGCCGGAATGACGGGCTGGAGTGATCATGTCTGCCGCTAAATAATTCGCTTCTCGCGCAAGGCGGCAATGGTTTTTTCGTCGTAACCCAGTTCAGCCAGTATCGCCACACTGTCCGCACCCACCTTGCGCGGCGGTGTATCGGCGCGCGGGCCGTCATGCGCATAGGTGAACGGCGACAGCGGCACCTTGAGGTCCTTGGCAAAACCCGTCTCCGACGGCGGAAATGAATGGAACAGACCGCGCGACACCGTTTGCGCCTCCGTCATGCATTCCGGAATCGTGCGCACACGACCGGCCGGTGCGCCGGCTTCGTTGAACAGCGGCTCCCATTCACCTGCGGTTTTGGCCATCAGTTTTTCCTGCATCAGCGCACGCAGCGCCGGGATGTTGTCGCGGCGCACGGGACCGGTGGCGAAACGCGGATCGTCGTTCAGTGCGGTCAGCCCCAGCACCTTGAGCAAACCCTGGTGCTGGTGTTCTTCGTTGATCGCGAAAGCGATCAGTCCGTCGGCGGTATTGAAGGTGGTCGATGCCGGCGAACGGCTCGCCGCATCGTTGCCGCCCTGCTTCGGTATCGCACCGGTGTTCATGTGCGCCGTCACCACCGAGGCCATCAGGATGATGTTGGTGTCGAGCATGGCGAGGTCGATGTACTGGCCTTTGCCGGTGCGCTGCTTCTGGTACAAAGCAGCCGATACCGCATAAGCCGCAGCCAGACCG